>DASTTD010000034.1:0-7215 GCA_035760325.1 Gemmatimonadaceae bacterium | reverse complement strand
GACGCTGGCGGGAAGGCCTGAAAGCCGAATCACGAAGTCCGCATCAGCTTCGAGAGCCCGGAGGGAGTCCCACACCCGCGACTCGACTTCGTCCGTTCTCGCGAGCCGTGACAGGGTGATGAGCTGGAAGTCGACCGCCGCGGAATTTCCGCCCAGTCGTATGAGACAGGCAGGCTGGTCTCCGAGCCCAAGCGCCCTCGCGATCGATGCGCTGACAACCTCGAGCGCGAATGGAGCGATGGGTGCGGCGTCGAGGCGCGCGAGAAAGTCGGACGGATCGGCTTGGTTTCGCGGGAGACGAACAGCGAGTGTACGGTCGGCCCTGGGTCGCCCATAGAGCCGTACCGTTGCTTCGGTGATCACACCGAGGGTGCCCCACGATCCTGTGAGCAGACGGCTCAAGTCGAAACCGGCGACGTTCTTCACGACCTTGCCGCCGGCGCGTATGACCTCGCCGCGTCCGGTGACGAACTCGATGCCGAGGAGCAGATCGCGCGGTGTGCCGAACGCGGTGGCGAGCGGACCCGACGATGCCGTTGCGATCGTTGCGCCGATCGTGCCGTCGGGATCTCCATACGGATCGAGCGGGAGCCACTGTCCGTGCTCGCCGGTTATACGCTCGATCTCGCTCAACGGGGTTCCAGCTCTCACGGTAAGCGTGAGATCACCAGGTGTGTAGTCCACCATACCGGTGTCGTCCCGAAGCGAAAGCAGTGCTGTTGCGTTCACCGGCCGGCCGGCGGCCAGCCAGTGAGAGCGTCCGGCGATGCGCAGAGGTGCTTGCCGATCTCCACTGTCGCGGATCGCGGCTACGACTGATTCCGTGCTCAACTGGCGACTGGCCGCGCGGGATCGGCGGCAAGCGGGCGAGGCTCGCGCGCGGAAGGAACGGCATGCCATTCCTTGCATGCGTGCGACGGAACGACCTTGCCGGGATTGGATCTCCGCTCCGGGTCGAACACTCCCCGCAGCTCGCACATGGCGTTGAGCGATGGCCCGGTGAATATCGATTCCATGTATCCCATCTTGTCGAGCCCGACACCGTGCTCGCCCGTGATGCTTCCTCCGGCGGCGATGCACGCCTGCATGATCTCCGTCATCGCCTTGTGCACGCGCTCGCTCTCGGCGGGGTCGTCGGCGCTGTAGGCAATGTTGGGGTGGAGATTTCCATCCCCGGCATGGAAAACATTGCAAACCAGCACTCCATATTTCTCGCTGATGGCGTGAATGGTCTTGAGGATTTCCGGCAAGCTGGTGCGCGGGATGACCGCATCCTGGACGATGAGGTGCGGCGCGAGACGCCCCATCGCGCCAAACGCCTTCTTGCGACCCTGCCAGAGCTTGAGCCGCTCGGCGTCGTCGCGAGCAACCTTGACGTTCCGCGCCCGGCCCTCGAGGCAGATTTTTTTCACCTCTTCCACGTCAGCTCCTACGCCAGACTCGAGCCCATCGAGCTCGATGAGAAGTATCGCTTCAGCGTCACGCGGATAGCCCGCGGCATAGATGGAGTCTTCGACGACGCGAATGGTCGGACCGTCCATGAACTCGAGGGCGGCCGGGACGATTCCGGATGCGATGATCGCGGATGTCACGCGCGCCGCGTCATCGACCGAGAGGAAATCCGCCAGCAGCGTCCGCACCGTCTGTGGCCGCGCCGTGAGCCTGACCGTCACGTCGAGCGCGAGGCCGAAACATCCCTCCGACCCGATGAAGGCGCCGCGCAAATCGTAACCATCACGCTCGCCGGTTTGGCTGCCCAGCTCGACCACTTCGCCGCCTGGCAGAACCACCGTCATGGCGAGAACGTGGTTGAGCGTCACTCCGTACTTGAGGCAGTGTGGCCCGCCCGCATTCTCGGCGACGTTTCCACCGATCGTGCACGCCGCATCGCTGGAAGGATCCGGCGCGTAGAACAAGCCGTGAGGAGCGACGTGCCTGTTCAGACGGAGATTGACGACGCCCGGCTCGACGCGCGCGCGGCGGTTCTCGACGTCCACGGAAATGATCTGCTTGAGCCGGTGCAGACCGACGACGATGATGTCGTCCGCGAGCGCGCCGCCTGAAAGACCGGTTCCGGCGCCCCGTGGCACGAACGACAGCTTCTCGGCGGCGAGAGCGCGTACGACGGCGACGGTTTCGTCACGCGTCGCCGGAAAGACCGCGAGCCTGGGCTGGCGGCGGTAGCCGGGAAGGCCGTCGGAGTTGTACACCAGCAGCTCGCTCGGCCGGCTGAGGACGAAGCGGTCGCCTACGATGTCGGTCAGCCGCTCTCGAACCGCAGGGAGCTCCATGAACGAAATCTAGCTATTCACTCCTGTCCGCCGCCGGGACCACGAGGCGAATCGCATCGCGCTCGATACGATACTCCAGCGGTGTGTTCATGTACTTCAGCTCGCCGTCGAGCGCGATGATGGCGCGCGGACGCCTGAGATCGATGCGGCAGCTGTCGACCAAGAAGCTGTCGAACTGGGGCAGCGACGCCGCTGATTTTGTCCCCCTGGCGATGCCGGCGAGAGCGACCGCGAACAGGCGCGCCGGCCGGCGTCCCCGAACTATCATCACATGAAGAGCGCGCCTGCCGCCCTTCGCGATGCGACTGCCCAGGGCAGGCAGCTGAAGCTCCCGCTCGCCGACGCCGATGAAGACGAGAGAGGTGCGGTAGGATTTCTTCGCGCCCTCTACCTCCAGCTCGACATCGAACGTGCGAAGCGAAGAGAACATTCGCCCGAATGCGAGGAAGCTGGCCAATGTGTACCCGAAGCTCTTCTCGAACCGCTCCCGGACGCGGACGAACGTGACGTAGACGCCGATGGAGCTCGTGTTCAGAAAGACCGTGTCGTTCACATAGCCCAGGTCGGCGCCCTCGACCGTTCCCTCGGCGGCGACCCTGGCGGCCTCGTCGAGATCCGTCGGGATACCGTGATCCTTCGCAAAGTGATTGAGCGTTCCTCCGGGCAGGATTGCGAGCTCGGTTTTTTTCCCCGCGACGAGCGCGGCGGCCGAGGCTATCGTGCCATCCCCTCCCGCGACCAGGATACGCCGGGCACCGGCGGCGACGGCGCGCTCCATGTGGTCGCGCAACACGTCAGCCCTGGCTTCCTCGGTTTCCACGCCGGCGGCGCTGAGGGCGGCGCGCGCCTTTTCCGCGTTGCCACAAGTGGAATTGAGAAAAGCCTTCGTCTTCGCGCCGGCGAGGGTCTGCTGGGACTGCGTTCCGGTCATTCAGGGGACCATGGTAGAGAGTACTGAGAGTACGGTCTTTCAATACAAAAAGGACGCCGGACAAAAAAAAGACGCCGGCTTTTGAGGCCGGCGTCTCATGATTCACGGGACGTCGATCACGCCCGGGAAATCACGGCTTACTAGCTCCAGAACCCGGCAAGGGCCGAGCCGTCGGGCGATTCGCGCAGCTTCTCGAATGCCCGCTCCCGGATCTGTCTGATCCGCTCGCGCGTTACGCCCATCAATGCGCCGATCTTTTCCAGGGTCATCGCGTCCGATCCCTGCTCGAGACCGTAGTAGAGGTGCAGAATCTTGCGCTCGCGTGGAGTCAGGTACTTCCTGAAGACTCTGTCGATGAACTCGCGCATGAGATGGAAGTCGGTGACATCCTCGATCTCGGCGCCATCGACTCCAGCGAACCGCTCGCCCATGGTGCAGGCCTCGCGGTCCGACCGGTCAATCGGAGCATCGAGCGAGATCTCGGTCGCCGACATCTGCTTGGCGGAGCGGACCGCATCGGGAGTCTCTTCGAGAAGGCGGCCGATTTCGTTGTCGGTGGGGTCGCGCTTGAGGACCTGGGAGAGAACGGTCTGTGCGCGGGCGAGCTTGATCAGCTGCGAATTCTGATTGAGTGGGATTCTGACGCTGCGGGTCTGTTCAGCGAGGGCTTTGAGAACTGCCTGGCGGACCCACCACACCGCGTACGAGATGAACTTTACACCCTGATCCGGATCGAACTTTCTGACCGCTTTGAGAAGTCCCTCGTTTCCAATGGCGACCAGCTCACCGAGATCGAGCCCATGTCCCTGATACTTCTTTACGTAAGAGATTACGAATCGAAGGTTGGCGGTGACCAGCCGCTCTGCCGCTTTCTCGTCGCCGGCCTGTGCACGGCGCGCGAGTCGACGCTCTTCTTCAGCGTCGGCGATCAGTGGAAGCTTTTGTATGTCCTGGAGGTACTGGTCGAATGCGGTGGAGGGGGAAGAACGGAAGAAGCCTTTGGATCTACTTTCGCCCGTTGTCTGCATAAGCCCCGTGTGAGGTAGCCATTTTTGTGAGACGAGCCTGGGAAGCCCGCCGTTAGACCGCTGAACGCGCACGTTAACTACGGGCACGCTCCGCGGTCAACAGCCATCTTTCATGCCACAGGGGGGCCCGGCGGATCTTTGGTCTTCGTTCGGGTTGTGGCGGTTAGGATGCCGATTCCGAGGAACACGACGACTCCGACGAGGATCCAGGTGCTCGGAACGTTGAGAAGGTATGCAGCGATCGCCAAGCCGATGATCAGGACGAAAAATCCGATCAGATAGGTGCTGAACGAGGACATATGGTCTCGGGGTAGGGAGAGTTCAGGCGCCAGGTCGAGCAATACTAGGGCCAATTTTTACTTATGGCAATTGTGTCTGGCGGCTGGCAACTGGCGGTACCGCTGAGAACTACAACTAAGAAAGACACAGATCTGAGGGGCCAGAAGCATAGATGGGAGTTGCGAGACAAGCGAAAAGGTCAGCTCGTCTCGCAACTCCCATCTACGCTTCTGTCCCCTCACATCTGTGTCGTTCTAAGTTGACTTCCTCCCCTGCCGCTGAATCAGAAGTCGAAAGGAGATCCTACCGCTCCGCCAGCCCATCCCAGCGAATGGGCGTCTCAGCAATCGGAATCTGCTCGACCGCTCTCGCGACGAGTACCGCGCTCCCCCAGTGCCGCCCGAACTTTCTGGCTTCACGACAGTTGGGATTCCAGATGTCGAGCGTCGCGCCAAGCACGTTGCCGCCGGTGTCGTCGACGAGGTAGCGGCCGAGGTAGTCGGTGCCGAGATAGACATCGACGTATCGCGCGAGAGGGAAGATCCGGGGATCCGCCGCGAGTATCCCGTGGCGGGTTTGGCGTCCGCGCCGCGTCTCGCCCTGGACGCAGTACTGGGTAAGCGAGACCGGGATCGTCACTCCCTCCTCGGCGCGGCGGAACTTGGAGGGAATGAGAGGGATGATTCCCTTCTTCATCTTGATCGCTTCGTGCGCCGTGGCTCGGACGAAACCAGCCGCCGATGGGACCGCCTTGATGCCTTCTGCTACCGGCTTCGTCACGGTAGTCGTAGCCTTCGCTACCGAAGCGGCTCCTTCCGGAAGAGCGCGAACGGCGGTGATGGCGGTTTTCTTCGCGGGCTCAGCGAGCTTTGCCGCGCCATCCTGGATGGATTCAATCGCGGCAAGAGTCGTCGCTTCGAGCTGAGGTCCCTTCACGGGAGGAACCTCGGTGTCGGCCGTGGCCAGTGACGGAAGGGCGATCGAGCCGGTGGCGAGAATCAAAATGGCGATCGCGAGCGCTATTCCCGTACGGAAAACTTCAAGGCGAGAGATTCCGCTTTGTTTCATGCTAGCACCTCCCGAAGTTGATCGTCACCGACTGGTACGGCCCATCCTGAGTCCTGCCCTGCCATCGCTCCGATCCGGAGGGGAACCGAGAACATCGTATGCGCCCTCCTCCGTTTCTTGTCCGACCGCATGGTCTCGATGACTGCCTCGAGACCCACATTGGGCGGGAGAGTCGTCGGCAGTCCCGCCAGCTTCAGAACCCGGGTGATCTCCGCTGCCGTCCCGGATCGGGCGAGGCCGATCCTTTCCGCCAAAGCTCCCTCGAGGGCCATTCCGATCGCCACCGCCTCACCGTGGAGCAGTGAGTAGCCGCTGATCAGCTCCACCGCGTGGCCAATCGTGTGGCCGAAATTCAGGATTTTTCTGAGTCCATCCTCCCGCTCATCCCGCGAGACAATATCTGACTTGATCTCAACACTACGGACGATGATCGAGCGAAGCCTGTCACTGTTTCTGCCTTTCTCCGAGAGTAGCTCAGGGACAGCGGCCTCGACCTCAGCAAAATACGACTCATCCGCAATCGCGCCATACTTGATTAGCTCAGCAATTCCCGCGCGCAGCTCTCTAAGTGGAAGAGTGGCAAGCACTTGAGGGTCGACGAGCACTGCGGCCGGATGATGGAAGGAACCCACCAGATTCTTGCCCGCGGGGGTATCTATCCCGGTTTTGCCACCGATGGAGGCGTCGATCATGGCCAGCAAAGTGGTCGGGACCTGGACCACCGGGACCCCTCGCATGTAGGTGGCCGCGACGAACCCGGCCAGATCGCCGACGACACCGCCGCCGACCGCGATTATCACCGAATCCCTCCCCAGGCCGGAGATCAACAGGCGGTCGGTCAGAGTCGCCCACATCTCGCGTGTCTTGCTGGTCTCCCCGGCCGGAATGGTGAGGACATCTATTGTATTGGGCTCGAACTGTCCCGCCAGCGGGCTCGCGTACAGCGAGTGGACGTTGGAGTCGGTGATTATCGCGTAACGGTGGGCGGGCGCGACCTCCCGGATCAGCGCACCGGCTTCCGCAAATAGCCCGGGCTCGACCCGAATCCGGGTGCGGCCCAACCGTATCTCGGTGCTCGAAGGCCCTACCAGGTGACTTCGCCCGCTCCCGCGCGGACGTTGGCCACCCGAGCGAGCATGAAGAGAAGATCCGACAGTCGATTCAGGTAGATGACGACCAGTGGGGGAATTTCCTCTTCCCTTTGCAGGCGCACGACCCGTCGCTCGGCGCGCCTGCACACTGTGCGCGCTACATGCAGCACGGCGCCTTTCCGGCTGCCGCCGGGGATTATGAAGGACTTGAGCGGCTCCAGCTCGGCCTCGCATTCATCGATCGCTCGCTCGAGACCGGCGATCCGGCGGTCGTCGATGCTTGCCTTGGAAAGGTGCTTTTCCATTTTGTCGCGGTCGGGAGTCGCGAGCAGAGCGCCGATGCTGAAAAGGTCGCGCTGCATGGGGACGAGGACCTCGTCGATCCTGGGCATCGGCTCCATCGCCCGCGCCATCCCGATGACGGCGTTCAGCTCATCGACGTCGCCGTAGGCCTCTACTCGGGGATCATCCTTTTGAACCCGGCCACCCCCGAAGAGACCCGTATCACCGGCATCGCCGGTTTTCGT
>DASTTD010000033.1:0-3301 GCA_035760325.1 Gemmatimonadaceae bacterium | reverse complement strand
GTGGGTCACAGCCGATCCCAAGAATGGAGACAGCGATGAGAATGGAGACAGCGATGCGCTCAGTAATTCACACGGCGGTAGCGATCGCCATAGCCACCGTGCCGCTGGCCGCTTGCGGCGGAGGCGATCCGACCGACCCGGGTCCGGATAACGAACGGGTTCCGATCAGCGACATGACCGCCGCGCAGTCCTATCTGGGCTACCCCGGCGGTCTCTATCCCGGCGGTAACATAATTCCCGCCGCGCATCTCGCCGCCGGAACTGCGAGGGCGCGAGCGATCCAGCTGCTCGATGTGAACGGCAACCCGAGCGCGTCGGGCAAGTATGCGCTCGTCTCGATCGGGATGTCGAACACCACGCAGGAGTTCTGCTCCGCATCCACCCCGGCCTGCGCATCGTGGACGTTCATGGGCCAGGCAGCGGTCGATGCGTCCGTGAATCGCTCGACACTGGTAATCGTCAATGGCGCGCGTGGTGGGCAAGCCGCCTCCGCCTGGCTTTCACCGACGAGCACCGAATACAATCGCATCCGCGACACCTGGCTCACACCCGCCGGACTGTCCGAGCAACAGGTTCAGATCGCGTGGGTGAAGGTGGCTAACCCGCAGCCGAGTGTATCGCTCCCTGCCACCACGTCGGACGCCTTCACCCTGGTGGCACAGATGGGGACAATCGCTCGCACGCTGAAGACGCGTTATCCCAATCTGCAGCAGATCTTTTTCTCGAGCCGCATCTACGCCGGCTACGCGACCACTACTCTCAACCCGGAGCCCTACGCCTATGAAACGGGCTTCGCGGTGAAGTGGATCGTGCAGGCGCAGATCGACCAGATAGAGCAGAACCGCGTCGTCGATACTCGTGCCGGAGATCTCGACTATCGCACCGGCGCGCCGTGGCTCGCCTGGGGTCCGTATCTCTGGGGCGACGGCATGACTCCGCGGTCGGACGGACTGGTCTGGGCTCGCGCCGATCTCGAGGGCGACGGCACTCACCCGGCCCAATCGGGCGAGCAGAAAGTCGGGGCCATGCTGCTCGAGTTCTTCAAGACTTCGCCGGTTACGAGCTGCTGGTTCGTGGCCGGTCAAACCTGCTGAACCTCGCGTCAGCAGGGGACGTCGCGGCGCTGGAACGTGTCGACAAATGTTTTGTCTTGCGGCCCACCTTTTTAGTACCTATGGTCGGGCACCTCAAGGAGGATACCTATGCCCACCCTACGAAGCGTCGTAACGCTCCTCTCCGCCGGACTCCTCCTCGCATGCAGCGGTGAACCGACGGACAAGCACCTGTTAGCGCCCCCGCTCAGGCTTTCTGAAATACCTGATAATGCAGCCGGACCTTCGGCCAGCGGCCAGGCGATCGTACTCCAGCAGCCGACAGGCGCACTCCGCAACTTTGCCTTCCACGCCCGCCGAATGCCTGACGGCACGGTGGCAGGGGAATACGAAAACCACAACAGGCAGGGCGCGGCGACCAACCACGGTGACGTTGATTGCCTGCGGTTTGTCGGCACCAACGTGGCGGTCATGAGTGGAACGATCACTCGTCATACCAACCCGCTTCTTGAAGGCGGCCGGTCGATCTTTACGGTGCAGGATAACGGGGAAGGCTCTGGGGCCGCACCGGATAAGGTCAGCGTGCTGTGGCTCTTTCCAGCAGGCTCGACCGTCGACTGTCAGACGTTTGCTCCACTGGCGAATCTGCCGCTCATCGGTGGTAACATTCGCGTCGATCCGTAGCACTCCTCATCGCGTGGCAACATCCGCGTCGACGCGGATCCAGCACCGTATTAATTCCGAGGCCGGCGCGACCGCGCCGGCCTTTTTTCCGCGTTCCCTGTAGAGGTTGTTATCGGTGCAGAAATTGCCTGTTGAACGGTCGTATCTCCACACTCGAGGGAACCCACATGGCAGACTTCAACAGGACGCCCGAGCCGGGCGACAACAGAGGCGAACGCATCAAGGACAAAGCCTTTGGCAAGCACGACGACAATCCCGGAGTCGCCGATCACGTTGGTGAAGCGGCGGGAGGCATTTCCGGAACCGTCGCCGGAGCTGCGCTCGGGTCCGCCATTGGACCCGTAGGAACGATCCTCGGCGGAATCGTCGGAGCGATGGGAGGCTGGTGGGCAGGTCGCTCGCTCGCGGAAGCTGCGACCGCGATCACGGGAGAGGATGAGACCTATTACCGGCGCCACTTCGATACGAGAGCCGGCCGGTTTGGAAATCGCACCTACGACGAAGTGAAGCCCGCATACTATGTCGGTCACCTCGCCAGCCGTAATCCCGATTACCGCAATCGCTCGTTCGAGGACATCGAGACGGATCTGAGCCGCGGATGGACGTCCGATCGCAATCGCGGCTCATGGGACGATGTGCGTGGGTTCGCCGCCGAAGGCTACTCTCGCGGACGCTCGAGGCTGAGCACCGTCGCCGGTGGTCTCGCCGATCGCATCGATGACACGAAAGACCGCATGGATGGCAATCCGGCCTCACGGCCCGGCATCGATCGCACCGACAGACCCGAGCGCAGCTTCTAGGCGGCGGCGCACAGCTCGAAAAAATCCCCGATTCGCGACAGCGGATCGGGGATTTTTCTTTACGGCCGGTCCTGCCAGTGACTAATGGCTATGATTCTCGCCATCGATCTGGCCGCGAATCTCTCCGCCCGGAAAGTCGCCCGGTCCGGAGTTGGGCAGGCCCATGCCATCGTTCGTATGCACATTGACGTAGGTGAAGCCAGCACGGATCGCCTCGAGAAGCGGCATCGGCGGATCAGTCGGCTGCCGTCCGACGTTCGCCTGAGGGCAGGTGACTGCACCTGGCGTAAATGTACCCGATGCCAGCACGCCATTCTGTGGTCCTGAGCCGGCTGGTCCTGGGGTACCGGTCGGTCCGACATTGGGGTAAAGCCACATGCGGATTGGTCCATTGGTGCCGGCTGGCCCGCAATGAATGTGTGCCATGAATACGTTGTCGATGTTCGACGCGATCAGCCGAAAATCAACCGTGCCGTCATCGTTGACCCGGAAAATCGCCTGACCCTGAGCCTGCGTCACACGCGGTGGAACCTCTTCGTCACCGGTCAGGTGAGTTCCGAGATTGATGTCGCTGTTTGCCCCAACCGCATACAGTGGCGCGGTCACTTCCAGCCCCGCCGGCACGGGCGTGTCCGCCGAGCAGGCGACGAGAACCGCCGCGAGGGCGCCGAATGCAATTTGTCTTCCCAGCATGTGACTCTCCGCGTTTAGAATCGTTCGCACCCACGTGAGAGGTGTGCGCCTCGTCGATCCCGTACGGCTCGG
>DASTTD010000032.1:0-4757 GCA_035760325.1 Gemmatimonadaceae bacterium | reverse complement strand
GCGGGTTCGGGAAGATCTGCTCACGCTGCAGGATGTCGGGCTCGATCGGCTGGGCGACAAGGAAAAGGTGCTGCGCGAGCGGTACTCGAAAGTTGATCACGCTGGCGCGCGGGAGATCATTGCCTGGCTTGACGGAGGGTACCGGATTACCGACGAGATCGTGCAGACGCAATAACCTGGTAGGTGCACGACGGGAGACGAACGGGTGGGAGGTGCCAGAGGCGCAGGTGCGAGGCGCCAGGTCACCACTCGGGACCCTTCTCAGCCCGGCGCGTCATCGCTGAGCGCGGCGCGCTCGGCTAACGGCGGGGCCGCCAGCGCCAGCGCCACCACCGCAAGCCCGAACGCCACTACGGCAATCACGGTCCTGATCGCGTGCGCGCCCTCCCATGGCGCCCACAGCTCGTGCGCGTTCGGAGGAGGGAACGCGACGCTCCACTTCACCAGCTGGTCGTTGAGAGGAACGTTCACCAGCCACGTGATTATTGCGCAGAGCACGAGCCCCGCGGCTGTCCCCGCGACCAGCCAGAACTCGGCGTCACGGCGGTGGGGGCGAACGAGGACCATCCATGCGACGCACGCGACGAGAGTAGCCACGATGATCACGGGCATCATGAAGGCGAACCGAGCGTGAATGATCTGCTGCAGCTGCACGAAGCTGGCGGCAGGGAGCTGTGGCCGCGCCTGCGCGGCACCGGCTAGGTCGCCGAGCAGAATTCCCGCGTACATTCCGGCGCCGGCCACGGCTATCACGCGAGCGATGGTGACAGGCGCCATGACTACTGGGTCAGCCTTACCTGGTCCGTCTGCACGATCGATGTGTTCGCTCCGGCCGGAAGGTCGACGTAGATGACCATCGGTCTCCCCGCGATCTCGGCGGTCGTCAGGCGAAGCGTCCGCCCGCCGGTGGAATAATCCCTTGAGAGCTTGTCGGCCGCGATGATGCCCTTCGTGCTGAAACGCTTCTCGATTCCCTGCCCCGCGATGTCGTAGAACTCGCCGGCATCGACCGGCGAATCCCACACCGTCACGAACACCAGCCCCTGCCCCTGTGGTGTGTTCACGACCACGTAGCGGTCTCCATCCCAGCCGGTCGCGCCGCGCACCGCTTCGTTCTGGTCCTTGACGTGCTCGAACAGAAAGAGCCGCGTCTCGAATTCCCCGAGCGTGTTCTGGTATACCTCGGTCGCATTCGCCAGCGTTCCGAGCGTGATCGTGGTTGGCGCGTCCCGCGTGCCGAAGAAGGACGCGGGATGCAGGATCTGCTCGGTCGACGCCGGCATGTCGTTGTAAAGAACGGCACCGGGCTTACGCTCCTTGTAGTTCCGCACGAACTCGGCTCCGCTCAGGTACGGGAAAATCAGCGTCTCCTGGATGACGATCGGAGCAGCCGCGAAAATCGGCATCGATGACTGGCTCTCGCGAATCAGCTCGCGGACCCTGTCCCATCCTCCGGGAAGATTGATCGCGACGTTCGCTCCGCCGAGCATGACCGAGATCTGCTCGTACACGGCCTGCCCCTCGAACACCGCCTGCGCCGCCGCCCGGCGGTCGTTCGCCCCCTCGATCTTCTGGATCGAGTCCAGGCTCACGTACTGATCCTGAAGCGCGTGCACGAGCTCATGAGGAACAGTCACACCAACGGCGTCCTTCGCCGATCCTTCCACGATGTAGAGTACCTTCGTCTTCGGATCGTAGTAACCGACGATCTGTTCCTCGAGCAGGCTCATGATGAACTTCTGCAGGTTGAGCGTATCGGGAATCATTCCGAACCGCTTGTAAGCGGCCTCCTCGCCGGCGAGATCTCGCTGTGCGCGAGGGTCCATGAACTGCTGTGCGATGAAGTCACGAACCTGCGCTTTCGATCGCGTCTCGAGCCTGGGCGCGGTTTTGAACTTCAGACCTACCGCTTTTTCGATCAACGGCACCGCCTCGGTCACCTGGGCGGCGTACGGCCCCTGATAGGTCGGCTTTTTTTCATCAGCGCAGGCGCTGGCGACTGCCAGGCATGCGGGTATCGCGAGATAAATCGTGCACTTCATTCGATGACCTTGAAAAAAAGAGGCGCGTGGATCACAGCCCCGACACGTTGATGTACCACCCGATGAGGGCGTCTCCCCAGAGAAGCGCTACGATCGCTGCGGGCGCAAGAAAGACGCCGAAGGGCAGCTCCCTCCGGCGCCACGAAGGGGCTGCGTCGAGCGGAAGCTCCGTTTGTCCGGGATCGGTGCCCATTACCCGGGATGACAGCGGATAAACGACCAGCAGGAGAACGATGGGAGCTATCAGCGAAGCGAGGAAGATCGTAAGAAGTGCCCGTTCCGGTCCGACGGCGGCGCCGACCACCGCCATCAACGTCACATCGCCGAAGCCCATCGCCGGCCGCTTCAGCGCCACTTCTCCCAGCCAGCCGACGATCGAGATCGCGCCGGCGCCGACGCACATCCCGATGGCCGCCGCCCACGGCTGGGCGAACGGTCCGCCATCAGCGAAGTAGAGCGCCAGCAGTGCGGTGCCGAGCTGCCAGAAAAGCCCGAACACGGTAAAGCCATCTGGTATGAGAAAATATTTCGCGTCGGTGATCGAGATTCCGGTCATCACCGTCGCGAACACCGCCACCCGCAAGGCGGTCAGCGAAGGACCGTAAGCCAGATACGCGGCGAGCCACATCACCCCGACCAGCAGCTCCACCGCTGGATACTGAAACGAGATGCGCTCACCGCAGCCTTTGCATCTCCCGCGCAGAAAGAGCCAGCTGAAGATTGGAACGTTCTCGAGCGCGGAAATCTGGTGACCACACTTCGGGCATCGTGATCTCGGCCGTACGACCGAAAGGCCCTCAGGCCATCGCCCAATGCAGACGTTGAGGAACGAGCCAATGCTCGCGCCGATCGCGAAGACGTACGCACCCACCAGGAATCGAATCATCACCGAAGGTGGTAGAGAATGATGCCGGCGGCAACGGCGACGTTGAGCGATTCGACCGTGCTGGAAATCGGAAGCGATACCGACTTGCGGGCGGCCGCGCGAATCCCGGGGGACAACCCCGCTCCTTCGTTGCCGAGCGCGATGGCGAGTCGCTCGGGTGGGAGTGCCGTGCCGATCGCCTCGCCAGCGGTATCTGCACACCATAGCTCCACCCCCGCTCGCTCCAGGTACGCCAACAGCTCCGGAACGGATGTGTGTACGACCGGGTGAACGAACTGCGCGCCCATTGAGCTGCGAATGACTTTCGGGTTCCAGAGATCGACGGTTCCAGGGAGCGCGATCGTCGCCGTCGCGCCGAGTGCCGCGGCGGTTCTCACTATCGTCCCGACGTTGCCGGGGTCCTGTAGCGCATCCAGAACGAGCAGGCGGCACCGCGCTCCGATCTCGAGCGATTCCAGCGTTCGCGCGGGGATGCGCGCGATCGCGATCACGCCCTGCGGCGATTCAGTCTCCGCGGCGCCGCGGAAATCCTTTTCGGAGACTTCCGCGACCTCCACACCGGCTGCTTCGAGCCCCGATCGCAAGGACTGGCCACGCGGAGCGGTCGCGAGCTGAGGCGCTACGAGCGCCCCGTCGATGGGCAGGCCCGAGCGAAGAAGCTCTTCCACCGATCGTACGCCTTCCGCCACGAAAAGAGAGTGCTTCTCCCGAGCCTTTCTGCGCCGGAGGTCCCGCGCGAGAGTCAGAAGTCTCACGGCGGGGTAGACATACCTATCATGGAATGGGACTTGCCTCCCTCGGCTTCTGCAATTTCATCTGTGGAGTAGATAATGAAGCGATTTATCTCTATGGCTGCGCTGACGTGCACCCTTGCTGCCTGCGGTGTCTCGACCCAGCAGGAAGTGCAGATGGGACAGGAATATGCGCGACAGATCAACGCGCAACTACCGATCGTTCAGGATCCCGAGTTGAACCGCTACATCAATGTCCTCGGTGATTCGATTGCGCGTCTGACGAGCAGAGGTGACCTCGATTGGCACTTCTTCATCGTCGACAGCAAGGAAGTAAACGCGTTCGCGGTGCCGGGCGGCTTTATTTACCTCAACCGTGGTCTGATCGAAAGATCGAGCAACATGATGGAGGTTGCCGGAGTACTCGGCCATGAGATCGGGCACGTAGTGCGCCGCCACACCGTGAAGCAGATGGAGAAAGAACAGGGCGCAAACATCGGTATCACGCTCGCGTGCGTGCTGACGAATGTCTGTAACAGCCAGGCAGCGGGCGCGCTCATCAACGTCGCGGGCGGCGCGGTCTTCGCGCGATTCAGCCGCCAGGACGAGCTCGAGGCGGACAACGAAGGCCTCAACAATCTGCTTCGTGCCCGCATCCATCCACAGGGCCTCGTGACGATGTTCCAGAAGCTGATTGCGGAGCGGAGAAGCAGGCCAGGCGCGGTGGAGTCGTGGTTCCGTACTCACCCGCTCGAAGAGGACCGTATCGCGGCGCTGCAGGCCCGGATCAACCAGATTCCCCCGGCGCAGCTCGCTCCCCTGGGACGCGACAGCCAGAACTTTCATCGCTTCAAGGCACGGCTTCAGTCCCTGCCTCCTTCGCCTCCACCGCGACAGGGGCGATAGGCTTCAGGAACGATCAGGATGCGCCGTGAGTGATCACGGCGCATCTTTCGTTTATGCGCACCGCGCTCACGATCGCAGGATCCGACTCGGGCGGCGGAGCCGGGATTCAGGCCGATCTCAAGACCTTTCAGCGGTTCGGAGTTTTCGGCACTTCCGCTATTACGGCGATCACGGCGCAGAACACTCGTGGGG
>DASTTD010000031.1:0-2809 GCA_035760325.1 Gemmatimonadaceae bacterium | reverse complement strand
TGCGCGGTCGGGTCGATGCCCATTTCCTCCACCTGACGCCTGATCATCCGTTCCATCGCGTCTCCGGGGAACGCATCGTCGAACTCCGATGCGCGGAACAACGCGAGAGCATCGGACCGCGTTGCCTGTGCCGGCCGGATGCCGAGCGACTTCTTCAGCACTCGCGGGAACGTGTCGTCCCACATCGCCTGGCTGTCGCGCAGGAACTGCTGGCATTCGGCGGCGAGACCGGTGAGTGAGATCCCGGTCACTGCCTCGAAGGACTTTATGTAGCCGTCGGCTACGCCGATGGACTCGATGTAGTCCTTCTCACGCTGGAGACGCTCCTGGCGTATCGGCGCGTGTTCCTTCTCCACCAGCCGCGCCCGCGCCGCGTCGAGGGTGAGCCGCAGCTTGCGATCGGTGGTGTTGGCAATCTCGATCGGCGCGGCCTGGTACTGAATTACGCGGCCGTCGGCCGTACGCACGACAGCGGAGTTCTCCCATTCGATCTCACGCTCATCGAGCGCCGCGAGCGGCTTTGCCGCCTGTGTCTCGATCTCCCACTCCAGGAGATACCGGGCCGAGCGCTGCTCTTCGCTGTTTTCGGCCGCGTTGGAGAAGGCATCGAGCGTCAGCTCCAGCGCGTCCCGGCCGAGTACCCGCTCGTATTCCCTGTAGATGGGCTGGAGCTCCGCGGTATGCTTGTGACCCGAATAGGCGAGGTATCCCTCCCGCGAGATGGCCTCCATGAACGCCTGTCCGTCAGCTCGCAGGCGCTCGAGCGTGAGAAAGCTCACGACCTCAGCTTTTCTCCGATATAAACCGCGAGCTGTCCGGCGTCGACGCGTTCCTGCCTGAGCGTATCGCGGTCGCGAACCGTAACGGTTCCCGCACTCGTGGATTCACCGTCGACGGTGATGCAGAAGGGTGTTCCGACTTCGTCCTGGCGGCGATAGCGCCGGCCGATCGCACCGCTGTCGTCATAAAACACCGGAAGCTGCGTGCGCAGCTCCTCCGCGATCCGGTGCGCCATGTCCGGCATTCCGTCTTTCTTCACCAGCGGAAAGATCCCGGCCTTGATCGGCGCAATGGACGGATGAAGCCCGAGGACCGTCCGTCCCTCGGACTCTCCCTCCACCGCTTCCTCGCGGTATCCGTTCACCAGCACCGCCAGGGCGGTTCGATCCGCGCCCACCGATGTCTCGACGACGAAGGGAGTGAAGCGCCTGTTGTTCGGCTGGTCGAAATACTCGAGCTTTTTTCCCGAGAACGTCTGATGCTGCGTGAGATCGAAGTCGCCGCGGTTGTGAACGCCTTCGATCTCCTGGAAGCCAAGCGTGCCTCCGAAGTCGAACTGCACGTCGAACGCGGCGCGCGCATAGTGTGCGAGCTCCTCCTTCGTGTGCTCGTGAAACTGAAGGCGGCTCTCCGCCAGACCGAGCGCACGGTGCCAGTCCATTCGCTGTGCTTTCCAGTACTCGAACCACTTCATGTCCTCGCCCGGCTCGACGAAGAACTGCATCTCCATTTGCTCGAACTCACGCGTGCGGAAGATGAAGTTTCCCGGCGTGATCTCGTTGCGGAATGCCTTTCCGATCTGCGCGATGCCGAAGGGAACCTTCTGTCGAGTCGACTGCTGAACGTTCAGGAAGTTCACGTAGATGCCCTGCGCGGTCTCGGGTCGCAGGTACACGACGGCGGCCGAATCCTCGACCGGACCCATGAAGGTCTTGAACATCAGATTGAACTGGCGGGCCTCGCTGAGCGTTCCCTTCATTCCGCAAGCGGGACACTGTGCGTCCGGAGCTCCCGGTGTCCCCTTGATCTTCGGGTCGTCAGCGCGAAAACGCTTCTTGCAATTACGGCAATCCACGAGCGGATCGACGAAACCGCTGACATGCCCGCTGGCTTCCCATACCCGGGGATGCATGAGAATCGCGGCGTCGAGCCCTTCGATGTCGGTGCGGGAGCGAACCATGGCGTTCCACCAGCGCTCCTTCAGGTTCTTCTTGAGCTCGACTCCGAGCGGACCATAGTCCCAGACGGAGCCGGCGCCGCCGTAGATCTCCGATGACTGGAAGATGAACCCGCGCCGCTTGCAGAGCGAAACGAGCTTTTCCATTACATCGGGCGTTGCCGGGGCTGACGTGGACATAGCGAAGAAATATGGGCTAGTCGGCTCGGAGATGAGAGGACCGTTTAACGTTTCTTTTTGAGTTTTGAGTTGACCGTTGTTGCGTTGTGCGTTGTTGCGTAAAACGGCGTGCGCACGCGAGAAACGCAAAAACGGACAACACAACAACGGTCAGCTCAAAACTAAAAAGCAACGAAAGAACGCAGGAGGAGTTGCCCGGAGTGCTCGGAGTCTTGCGAGTTCTACGGCATGCCGATTATCTGATCCCGGCGCGTTCCCACGCTTACGTAGGTAATCGGCGTTTCGACCAGCCCCTCGATCCGATCGAGGTATTTCCGCGCCTCCGTCGGAAGCTCGGAGAGCTTCCGCGCCTCGCCGGTCGGGCTTCGCCAGCCGGGATACCATTCGTAGCGTGGAACCGCGCGATCCAGTACGCTGAGATCTCCGGGAAATTCCTCGTACAGCTCGCCATCGGCTTCGTATCCGGTGCACAGCCCGATGCGCTCGAGCGTATCGAGAACGTCGAGCTTGGTCACCGCCAGATCGGTCAGCCCGTTCACGCGTGCCGCGTACCGCACCACTACGCCATCGAACCATCCACATCGGCGCGGACGGCCAGTCGTCGCGCCGAACTCGTTGCCGAGCGTGCGAACGTCGGTGGCAAGTGGCTCCTCCAGCTCGGTCGGGAGCGGC
>DASTTD010000030.1:0-3766 GCA_035760325.1 Gemmatimonadaceae bacterium | reverse complement strand
GTCGACGCGCGCGGGCTCATCGTCGCCCCCGGCTTCATCGACATTCACGCGCACGGACAGACACCGGAGACATATCGGTTCCAGTCACTGGACGGCGTGACGACATCGCTGGAGCTCGAGCTCGGAACGTCGGACGTCGATGCCTGGTACCGGGAGAGAAGCGCCGGCCAGCGGATCAACTACGGCGTCAGCATCGGCCACATCAAAGTCAGGATGTTGGTGATGCGGGATTCCGGCACGGTAATGCCGGTGGGCGACGGAGCCTATCGCGCCGCGTCGCCAGCGCAGATAGCCGAGATCGCAAAACGCATCGAGACTGGTCTGATCGAGGGCGCGGTCAGCATCGGCGCGGGATTTCCGTACACGCCGGCGGCGGCGCGAGAAGAGCTGTTGGCGGTGTTCCGCGTCGCCGCGAGGACGAAGACGCCCGCACACGTGCACATTCGTCCCGGCGTCACAGGTCTTCGCGACGCGCTTTCGCTCGCCGCTGAAGCCAACGCTCCACTGCATGTCGTGCACATCAACAGCGCGGGCCACGCCGAAACGCCGGTGATGCTCGAGATGATCAGAGATGCGCGAGCTCGCGGACACGACGTGTCAACGGAGGCGTATCCATATCCGGCCGGGATGACGGAGATTCAATCCGCCACCATCCAGGACACTTATGGATCCGCTCCCGAGCGACTGGCCGAGCTGGAATGGCCGCCGACGGGCGAGCGGTTGAATCGCGACAGCTTTGAGCGGTATAGCCGGATCGGTGGACCGGTTGTGGTTCATAGCAACACGGATCAGATGGTCGCCGTAGCGATAACGAGTCCACTCACCATCATTGCGAGCGACGCATACTGGCAGGGCGGCAGAGGACATCCGCGGACAACGGGAACTTTCTCCAGAGTGCTTGGCCGCTACGTGCGCGAGACGCGGGCGCTCTCGTTAATGGAAGCAATCCGCAAAATGACGCTCATGCCGGCGCAGCGACTCGAGGCCCGAGTGCCCGCGATGCAACGCAAGGGACGACTGAGTGTTGGCGCGGACGCGGACATCACCCTCTTCGACGCGGCGAGGGTGATGGATCGGTCGACGTACCGGGAGCCGTCACTATCGCCGGTTGGCATTCAGCACGTGATCGTGAACGGCGTTTCGGTCGTCGCGAACGGTAAGGCAGTCGAGAGCGCCATGCCTGGAAAGGCGATACGGGCACCAAGATGAGCAGCGCGCCGCCGCCAACTCCTTGATCGCGAGTCCGGCGCAGGCTCATTCACAGGCGGACAATCTCCGCCGCGTCATCGGGTTCGCGGGCGGAACGGCGCTCATCGTCGGCATCACAATCGGCAGCGGGATCTTCCGCACACCTCCCACGATCGCCGGGCTCGTGCCGAATCCGCTCGTCATCATGGGACTCTGGACGGCCTTCGGTGTGATCAGCCTTTGCGGAGCGCTCACGGTGGCGGAGCTGAGCTCGCTGCTGCCGCGGGCGGGTGGCGAATATGTGTTCCTGCGCGAGGCATATGGCGATGCGGCGGCGTTCGTGTTTGGCTGGCTGTTCGTGCTCGTCACGACGCCAACCGCGATTGCCGCGCTTGCCACGGTCTTCTCGGAATTCCTGCTCAACCTGCTCGGCATGCCGGCAGAAACCGCGACAGTACACATGATCGCGATCGCCGCCATCGTCACCCTGACGAGTGCCAACGTACGTGGCGCGCGAGTGGGGGCAGCCGTGAGCGAAGTGACCACGCTGGTGAAGGTGACAGCGCTGGCCGCGATCATCCTCGGCGCTTTTCTGTTGGGGAACGGTAGCCTTTCAAACATTACCGACCGCGGCCCAGTCCAGGGCGGGGGATTGGCTCGCGCGGTGGCATCCGTCATCTGGACGTACGACGGCTGGATCGCCGTCAGCATGATCGCGGGCGAGGTGTTGGCGCCCGAGCGACTGATGAAGCGCATCATCATCACCGGGATGCTGGTCATCGTCACACTTTATATCGGTGCGAACCTGGCCTACCTGTACATGATGCCGGTCGGCATCATGGCGCAGCAGAAGGAAGCCATCGCGCGCACGGTCATGACGGCGATCGCGGGGCCGGTCGGAGGCGCAGTCATCATGCTCGCGATCATGACCAGCGTCTTCGGTGCGCTCAACGGCAACCTGCTCGCGAAGCCTCGGGTCGCGTACGCCATGGCGCGCGACGGCCTCACATTCTCGTTTCTCGGGAAAATTCACCCGCGCTGGGCCACACCATGGACCGCGCTGCTGATCCAGGGCGGGGTTGCGATCATCATGGTCCTCGTTCTCGGGGATTTCGACACGCTCACGACTTACTTCGTGGTCGTCGAGTGGGCGGCGCTGATCTTTGCCGTCGGAGCGGTGTTCGTGCTGCGGCGGAAGATGTCCGAGGCGCCGAGGCCGTTCCGCACGCCCGGCTACCCGTGGGTGCCGCTCTTCTTCGTGTTTGGCGCCATCGTTGGTCTCTCGGCTATCGTCTGGGGAGAGATCAGGATCGGCAACTTTTCGCCGATCTACGGTTTGGGAATAGCGCTGGCCGGATTTCCCGTTCATCACCTTTGGAAGCGGTTGAAGAGGAGCCCGTGAGAAACGTGATCCTGACGGAAAGAGCGCCCAGGCCGATCGGTCCGTATTCGCAGGCCGTCATCGAGGGGGATTTCATCTTCGTTGCGGGGCAGGGATGCACCAATCCTGCGACCGGAAAACTGGAGCGTGGAGACGTTCGGTCGGAAACGAAGCGGACGTTCGAGAACGTCCGCGCCATCCTCGAGGCGGCGGGCTCTTCGCTCGATGACGTCACGAAGTGCAACGTTTATCTGCGGGACATCAACGATTTCGCCGCGATGAACGAGGTTTACGAGACGTTCTTCGCGGCGCCGTTTCCGGCGCGCACCACGATTCAGGCGGGCGCGCTTCCGGGCGGCATCGCCGTCGAGATCGAGTGCATCGCGAGGAAGCCTCGAAGGAAGAGGGCGCGATAGTGGACGCGATCGACCTCGACACACCCGCGCTCTACGTCGATCTCGACGTTCTCGAGCGCAACATCGCCCGGATGCAGGAGCAATGTCGTGCCTGGGGTGTGGAGCTCAGGCCTCACGTGAAAACCCACAAGATCCCCCAGATCGCTCAGATGCAGCTCGATGCGGGCGCAATCGGCATCACCGTTGCCAAAGTGGGCGAGGCCGAGGTGCTGCCCGGCGAGGATGTGCTCGTCGCCTACCCGCTCGTGAAAGCGAAGCTCCCGCGCCTGAGACAGCTGGCGAAAACACGACGCGTTAAAGTCGCGGTCGATTCGGTCGAGGTCGCTCGTGACCTCGAAGGGATCGAAACGCTGGTGGAGATCGATGTCGGCGTCGGTCGCTGTGGCGCGCAGTCACCCGAGCAGGCGGTCGAGATCGCGAAGGCATGCTCGGATTTTCAGGGGATCTTCTATTGGCCATCGTGGCTCGACGAGGCAGGCTTCTCCGCGGCGTGTGTGAAGATCGACGCTGTTCTCGACGCGCTCTCCGCGGCGGGGTTCGAGGCGAAGGTCGTTTCCGGAGGCTCGACGCCGGGTGCCGCCAAAACGCCGCTGATTCCCCGGACGACCGAGATCCGACCTGGCACCTACGTCTTCCATGACGCGAGCAGCATGGAAGCGAAGGTCTGCGTCGAGGCGGACTGCGCGCTCCGGGTGCTCACCACGGTGGTCAGCACCGCGGTGCCGGGCCAGTGCGTGATCGACGCCGGGTCAAAAACGCTCTCGAGCGATCAGACCGTAGG
>DASTTD010000029.1:0-6407 GCA_035760325.1 Gemmatimonadaceae bacterium | reverse complement strand
GTGTCGTGTTCCGGGACGGTGACGAGGTCCACCTGCAATCGAAGGCCGGCCAGCCACTCGAGCGCTACTTCCCGGAGCTCGTCGAGCAGGTTCTCGCGCTCGGGGCAAAGCGGTTCGTCGTCGACGGCGAGATCGTCGTTCCCGTCGATGGCGACCTCTCGTTCGACGACCTGCTGATGCGCATTCACCCGGCAGCGAGCCGAATCGCCAGGCTTGCCGCCGAGACCCCGGCGATCCTGATCGTCTTCGACCTCCTCGTCACCGAGCGAGGCACGTTGCTGACCGATGAGATCCTGGCGACGCGAAGGCAAAAGCTGGAGGACTTCGCCGCGCGATATTTCAAGGCCGCATCCCGTATAAGCATCTCCCCGGCTACCACGATGATCGGCGTGGTGAAGAAGTGGTTCGAGAACGTGGGCGGCGGGCTGGACGGAATAATCGCGAAAGAGCTGGACAAGCCTTATTGCGCCGGGGAGCGGAAAGGCATGGTGAAGGTCAAGCAGCTCCGCACGGTCGACTGTGTCGTCGGCGGATTTCGCTACGCCTCGAAGGGCAAGCTGGTCGGCTCTCTGCTGCTCGGCCTTTACGACGACGACGGGCTGCTGCACCACGTAGGGTTCTGGTCGAGCATCAGGAACGAGGACAGGAAAGCCCTGACCGCGAAGGTTGAGAAACTGATCAGGAAGCCCGGCTTTACCGGCAAGGCGCCCGGGGGCCCGAGCCGCTGGAGCACGGAGCGGTCAGCGGAGTGGCAGCCCCTGGACCCCAAGCTGGTAATCGAGGTTCAATATGACCACTTCACCGGCGGGCGGTTCCGACACGGCACGAAGTTCGTGCGCTGGCGGCCTGACAAGGCACCTCGCCAATGCACGATGGACCAGCTGGAGGGGGAGCTGACTTCGCCCCTGGTGCTGCTGAACGGGAAGTGAGTAGCCGACCGGGCCGGCGCGCGGCACATTCATTGGCGTCATGTCTTACGTATTTCACACGGCCGACGTTTTCACCGATCGTGCGCACGGAGGAAATCCGCTCGCGGTGATTCCGGATGCGCGCGGGTTATCCGACGCGCAGATGCTCGCCATCACTCGCGAGTTCAACTACTCCGAAAGCGTGTTCGTCTTCCCGCCGGAGTCCCGCGCAAACGCGCGGCGTCTGCGGATTTTCACTCCGGGAGGGGAGCTGCCGTTCGCCGGGCACCCGACCGTCGGCTGCGCGTTCGTGCTGGCGTCGATCGGGGACATCGCGATGACCGGTCCGGAAACCCGATTGATATTCGAGGAGGGCGTCGGGCCCATTCCGGTAGTGGTTCGCGCGAAAAACGGGAAGCCGGTGTTCAGCGAGCTGACTGCCGCTCGCCTTCCGGAGATTCAGGCTCCTCCGCCCAGCCCCGAAGTTCTATGCGAGATTCTCGGGCTCGAGCCGAGCGCGATATTGGCGGACGACATGATCGAGCCCGAGGCGGTCTCATGCGGAGTTCCGTTCCTGTTCATTCCGCTCAGAAAACCGGAGATGCTGGCGTGGGTGAAGGTCGATCCCCTGAAATGGGAGGAATCGCTCGGCGGGTACTGGGCGCGGGAGATGTTCGTGTTCAGCACTGAAGAGTGGGATGGAATCTTCGAGGGCGGGCACATTCGCGCCCGCATGTTCGCGCCCGGCCTGGGAATCGGCGAAGATCCCGCCACCGGCAGCGCGTGCGCGGCCCTGGCGGGATTTCTGGCGCTCCGAGCCGAGACGCGCGACGGAACGCTGCGGTGGACGGTGGATCAGGGAGTGGAGATGGGACGCCCGAGCCGCATCGATGCCGAGGTCGATCTGAAGAAGGGACAGCTTTCCGCCATCAGAGTCGGCGGCCAATCCGTTCTCGTCAGCTCGGGAACTCTCCACATCGAAGGAACCGCCTAGTCAGGCGGTCCTTCGGTTTCGCTGCTACTCCAGGTAGTTGTAGAGCCCATACAGCGCCATTGCCGCGCCGCCGATGAGGATGATCGTTCCCGCGGTATCACCGATGATTGCCCCGGCGATCATCGCTCCAACTCCGACAACCATCAGCGCTACGTCCTGACCGGCGCCGCGACGCAATACCTGGGCGGTCTTCAACGGCCGATTGTCGTCGGTGGTTGCGCGAAAGCCGACGGCGGCGGATTGGACCGTGGGTCCGGCCGTGGCGGACCGCGGCGACTGCTGCCCGCCGGCGGCAGCAGGCAGAAGTGCCAGGCAAAAAGCGATTGCGATGATGCGCATTAACGTCTCCATTGGATGGTCGAGTACGAGCTCAGTGCGAGGACGCCTAAGCGTTCGAAGCGTTTTGCACCGCCGGCCAGCAGCGGCAATAAGCGTGCACTCGGGGATCCAGCCGCTTTCCCTCTACGGTTTGAAGCCGCTCCGGTTTCAGTCCGGGAGGTTGAATTCCCGCAGCGCCCAGAGGCCGTTGAGCATGTCGGAAGCATAAACTTTCCCTCCCACCACGTGGACGCCCCAGACGTACACCGGCGCCTCGGCGGAAAGCCCATTCGCGACTTCGCGTCCCATCAGCCCGAGGTCACAGCGGCCATCGATGCTTCGCTGAGACTGCGAGCACGACGAGAGGTCGCCGTTGATGTCGAGGACACGGACGCCTCCGTTGTAGTACGCGGCGTAGAGCAGCCCACGCGTTTCGTCTACTGAAAAGTTGTGCGTTCCAGCACCGCCCAGCCTGTAGAACGCAACCTCTCGCGGAGATGCCATGTCGCTCACATCGACGACGTGGATATCCCCGGAGGAAAACGCTCCGATCGATCCCGGGCCTTCCTCGCCGACGAACGCGTAGCGCCGCTCTCCGCTCGCGGAGTGGTACCACCAGATGTTGTGCACCTGTCCGCCCACCGTCCT
The DNA here is from genome assembly GCA_035760325.1 of Gemmatimonadaceae bacterium. Taxonomy (GTDB): domain Bacteria; phylum Gemmatimonadota; class Gemmatimonadetes; order Gemmatimonadales; family Gemmatimonadaceae; genus UBA4720. Next base: position 3,539 of record DASTTD010000029.1, on the reverse strand, counting down.
GACGTTCCCGATCAAGCGGGGCGCCGTCACGGAGCCGGAGCCCGCTCCCCCGATGTCCCAGATGGAAAGACCGCCGTCCCAGAGCGCGGTGAAGAGGATCCCATCGCGAACGAAGACATCGTGGAGGAACGGCTCGCCCATTGGAGCGGTGTACACTTCGACCGGCGCGGCCGGGTCGGTGATGTCGACGATCACCAGCCGGGCAGGCGGGTCTACCGACAGGAAAGCGTAAAGCCTTCCATTGACTCGCTGCACCTCGGCGGTATGCACACCGGAGTTGGTTGCCGCGGAGGTGAAGCGGCTGATGAATCGCGGCTTCACCGGATCGGCGAGGTCGTAAATCATGATGGACCCCGGCTCGAATTCAGTGGCGACGACAAGCAGCGCTCCGTCGTCGCTCGTTTGCACGTCACCGAGCGTTACCGCATTCGGTACGATCAGCGAATCGACGAGCACCGGTGCTCCACCGCCGGACACGTCCCATATCTTGACGGCGTTCCCGGGAGCGGGGCGGAAGCCCCACGTAGTCGTGTAGGCGATGTTGCCGCGGACCCAGACCTCGGCCGTATATCTCTCGGCCACGCGTCCGTTGCCGAGCACCTGGAGGAACGCGCTGGTCTGGGGTGGATCTACCGGATTGTCGTCGTCGCAGGCGACGCCCGCAAGCAGCGCGACACCGGCCGCCGCGGCGCCAAGCTTTGCGCGAAGCCTCGCGCCGTAGACGTGGGAATGTCGGAGCATCAGTTCAGTCGGGGTGTTTAGTGAAGTACGAGCGCAGAACGACCTGTTGTGTACAGGAAGAGACCGGCAACGGGCCTACCGGCAACCACGACACAGAACAGGTAGCTCTGAGTTTGCAGTTCCACACCCAATGTTGGTGCAATGGTGCCGCGAGTTCGTACCCCGCCGCCGGGGAATCGCCGCGCCATACCGGCCCATGCGCTGATGCACCGCACCGAAAGTCAGCCTGGCCCCGAGTGTAATCGTCCAGATCCGGTCGGATCCGTAGAACTGGTCGGGAACGAAAGCCGACGGGCGAAGCGTCTCGCGCACCCGGTGAAACGCCAGCTCCGCAAAGGGCGCGAGACCGGCCCCCGCTCCCGGTGAGAACGGTGCCGCAACTTTCAACGTACCGATCGTCCATCGAGAGCGGCCAAGAATACTGAAGTCATGTCCGCTCGGGGGTGTGCGAAACCGATCCGCGAGGCGCTCCTCGTCCGGGCGCTCCGTCACCTCGAGCCTCGCGGCGAGAACGAGTCGGCCCGCGGAGCTCTCCGTCTCGAGCAGATACGAGCTGAACGAGAACGCCCGCGAGCCGCCGGCGTATTCCGTCGTTCGCGCCCACTCGGCAAGTGCGTACCGCCGCTCGTGAGGAGACTCGAGCCGCGCGGAGACGCTCCACTTCCGGTCATCGGTTCCGCCGCCGGCGGCAACCTCGGGAGACTTGACGCTGGCAAAGCTCGCCTGAGCTTCCGCGCCGGCGGTGGGAAGGATAGTCGCGCGGGCGGACCAGGAGTCCCAGAGGCGACGACTATTCGGTGCGTCGCCGGACCCTTCGGGCTCATCACCGTTGAACGCTCCCGCTTCGATTACGAGCGGTCCGGTGCTCAGCGCTGCAATGGCCACAATGCGCTCGAGAATCTGAGCGAGGTGGTGGTTGATCGGATATTTTACGAACGGCCGCACCATCGGATCGTCGGTGCCGAACGGCGCGAATCCTTTCCCAATCGTCAGTGAACCCCGCGCGCGCCCGACCCCGTGCTGGACGGTGCCAGTGAGCTCGTGGAGATAGGTGTGTGGATGCCGGCGATCGATGTACCCCTCGCCGACAATGCCGGGATTCAGCTCGCCCCGCTCGAGCGTCCATCCCTCGAGGCTGAGCATGGCCTGTAGGCTCGCGACGTTCGACCTTCCGCGCGCGTGGGCCATCAGCGTGGGCTGCGTGAGATACCCTTCAGTGAAAGCTCTGCCCCCGAGGGCCGGCGACTGACGCGTCATAACCCCAATTGCCTGCGCCCCCACCGCCACCGGCTTCGCCGTGTCGGAATGCGTGCCGTGAGCCTGACCCGAAGCGACCCGCGGCCACACGATGAGAGCGGCGAAGACGCTGGCTGATGCACTGACCTTCATTTAGCTTTGGATGGTAACCAAGCGAGGGATCGGACCGTGTCTCGAAGCACGCTGGCTATTGGGCTAACAGCGGCCGTTCTGAGTGGGCTGGGCTTTCCGGCTGGATCCGCGCATTCGCAAGCTGGTACTCCCGCGGCAGCGGTCACGGCCGGTCCGGCCGTCAATGATGCTGCACCTGATTTCGCCCTCACCGGCGCGACGCGATACGGCATTCTCAAGGCTCCGGTCCGGTTATCGGATTTTCGCGGGCGAACGGTCGTCCTGGCTTTCTTCTACCAGGCACGGACAAAGGGCTGAACGGTCCAAATGGAGGCGTACCGTGATCAGTACGCCACGCTCTTCAACAACGGAAGGAACGTAGTCGTCATCGGCATCAGTGTCGACGCTGACACGACGCTGGCCGCGTGGGCAAAGGAAGCAGACTTTCCAATGCTGTTCCTCAGCGATGTCGGCGCCAGTGTCGGCAAGCTGTACGGCGCGCATTCGCCAAGAGGCAACACCACCGACCGCTCGCTGTTCGTGATCCGGCCTGACGGGAAGGTCGGTTACGTAACCCGTCCGTTCAGGGCGATGACCCCTGGCGCATACACCGAGCTTGCGGCGGTCGTCGACACTCTGGCGCCGCCGGACGATACCTAAAGCGCTTTAGCCAGGGCCGCGTCCAGGTTCTGTTTCCCGCCGAGGCCGGTGTAAACCACTCGGCCGGCACGGTCCAGAACGACGACGTAGGAGGTCGCCGGCGCATCGAACGCAGCTGCCGCCCTGCCCTCGGTATCGAACAGCATCTCGTGCGACTGCGGGTGCTTCGCCATGTATTTCCTGACGCGCTCGGGCGACTGGTTGATGGCGACCGCGAGCACGATGAACTTCACTCGCTTTCCGAATTTCTTTTCGGCGGCGGTGAGCGTCGGCATCAGCTCCCGACAGTTTCCGCACCAGGTTGCCCAGAACTCGATGAGCACGGGCGTCTTGCCTATGTACCTGGAGAGGTCGACGGGCTTGCCGTCGAGGGTGTGTACCGTGACGGCCGGTGCTTTCGAGCCTACGGGAAGGCCGAGGTCCTGCGCCCCCGCGCTCCCGACAAGCGGTGATGCCGCGAGGGCCAGCGAGACTGCCGACAATTTCAGCGTTCGATTCATCGTGTGATTGATACCGGTGAGAGTCATCAGATGAGCAGCCGCCCCATCTGCACCAGGTAATACTCCGCTGCGGCCAACATGATCACCGCGAAGCCGCGCTTTACCCAGACCATCCACGCCCCCGCCCTCGGCATCCGCGCCACGGTGCCGCTGAACAACCCGACCGCGACGAGCAGCGTGCACATTCCCAGAGAGAAAGCGAAGAGGTAGAGAAAGCCCAGCAGCCCGCTGCGCGTGGCGGTTACCCAGGTGAGCACCGCGGCCATCACC
>DASTTD010000028.1:0-3326 GCA_035760325.1 Gemmatimonadaceae bacterium | reverse complement strand
CGGGCGTTCGAGCTTTGCATGACCGATCCGAAACGGATTGCTATTGAGGGCTTTTCAGACGGCGCGTCGTATGCGCTGTCGCTCGGACTGCGAAACGCCGATTTGTTCACCCACGTGATCGCATTCTCGCCAGGGTTCGTGACTATCCCCTCAGTGTCGCCCGGCCAGAACGTGTTCGTCGCCCACGGAAGGTCCGATGTGGTACTTCCCGCGGCGCGCTGCCACCGCATCGTCGCGCGCCTCCAGCGAAGCGGTTGCCGCGTCAGCTACCGGGAGTTCCCGGGAGGACACCAGGTGCCTTCCGACGTCGCTGCTGAGGCAGTTTCGTGGCTTCTCGAGTGACAAACGCAGTTCCAGTGCGCGCGGAACGTGATCTGTAAGCGAGTGTATTCTCTGTAACCATCAAGCAATCAGAACTCAACGAATAGATGCATATATCCCTCAGGATCCGGCTTCTTGCGACCGCCCCATTGTTTCTCTTCCATGGTTCCGCGGCGGGCCAGACCTCCCTGCCGGCAAACACGGCCCCCGCGAATCGCGAGTCCCCGGCTGCGGCTCCAATCGCCGCCAGAGAAGCGCCGCTCGCACTCCGCGCCAGCGTGTCAGAGCGCATGCTGTACGTCAGGAAGGGGGACAGCACCATCAAGACCTTTCAGGTCGCGGTAGGCACCCCCCGGTATCCGACTCCCCGTGGGACCTTCAAAGTCAGAAAGATGATCTGGAACCCCAGCTGGCGTCCCCCGCCCGGATCCGACTGGGCCCGCGGCAAAAAGGCGACAGCGCCCGGCGATCCCAGGAATCCGATGAAGGTCGTGAAGATCTTCTTCAAGGAGCCCGACTACTACATCCATGGAACCGGTGAGGTGGAGAGCCTGGGGTCCGCGGCTTCTCACGGCTGCATCAGGATGGATCCGGAGGAGATCGCCGAGCTCGCGAAGTTGATCATGGAGCACGGTGGGCAGCCGCGCGAGGAAAACTGGTTTCTGCGGCTTCTGCATTCGCGTCGCCAGGAAAAGCCGATTTATCTCGATAGCCCGATCGCGATCACGATAACCGAGTAGCATCCGCTGCGCGGCGCCAGTCAGGGCGCGGACGCGCCTCGGCAGGGCGATATCTGGCTGGTCTTCGGCGCGACGCGTATGTTTGCGTCCTTCCGTCCGGATGAAGAGTGCCGCTCTCCTGGTCTGAGTTTCCTGCACAATATTTCGTAAAACGGGACGGGTCGACCGCTGGGGGAACGCGATGACCGCGCCCGCGGAGCGAGAAAATCTCACGACGCTGCGTACCGCCCTGGCCGGCCGATATGAGATCGGACGGGAAATCGGACAGGGGGCGTTCGCGACCGTTTACGTGGCGCGGGATACCCGTCACGAGCGTCAGGTAGCGCTTAAAGTCCTGAACGCCGACCCGGCCTCCGACTCCGGTGAGCTTCGATTCATTCGGGAGATCAGGCTTTTGGCGCGCCTGCAGCATCCCAACATTCTGCCTCTGCACGATTCGGGGCACGTCCAGGCGCTCCTCTACTATGTGATGCCCTACGTGAGCGGCGAGACGCTCCGACTCCGTATGAGCCGGGAGCGACAGCTTCCGGTGGAATCCGCGGTACGCATCGCCTATGAAGTTGCCGATGCGCTCGCGTACGCCCACGGCCAGGGAGTGATTCATCGGGACATAAAGCCGGAGAACATTCTGCTTTCCGGAGGTCACGCAGTGGTGGCCGATTTCGGCATCGCACGGGCGATCGACGTCGGTGGAGTCCAGCAGCTCACGCGGACCGGGATGGGGGGTCCGGGCACGCCGGCATATATGAGCCCCGAGCAGCTGATGGGCGACCGCCAGCTCGATGCGCGGACCGATATGTACAGTCTCGGGTGCGTGCTCTACGAAATGCTCACCGGGAAGCCGCCATTCGCGGGAAAGGAAGGCTTCGTGAAGAGATTCACGGAGCCTCCGCCGAGCCCGGCCACGCTGCGAAAGGAAATCCCCGCGTGGCTCGACGCGGTGGTGTTGCGAACGCTCGCGCGCGACCCCGCCGAGCGGTATGCGGGAGCGGAGGATCTCGCCCGCGCGCTCTCGCCCAAAGGCACCATGGACGGTGCATCGGCCGCCCCGGCAGCGAGCCGTTCCCCCACTCCAGCCCGGAACGAAACGGTGCGCTATCGGTCCGGAGCGTACGGGTCGGTCGGCCATGTTCGCGAAGTCGAAATGCCTTCGATCGGTGTTCTGCCATTCGCGAACATGAGCGCGGACGCCGACAACGAGTATTTCTCGGACGGAATCACGGAAGAGATACTCAACGCCCTGTCACGAATCCCGACGATCAAGGTGGCGGCGCGGACGTCCTCGTTCGCGCTCAAGGGAAAATCACTCAGCATCGCGGAAGTGGGACAGCTGTTGAACGTCCGCACAGTTCTGGAAGGCAGCGTACGGAGGTCCGGCCAACAAGTGCGTATCGGCGTGCAGCTCGTGAGCACGGCTGACGGTTATCACATCTGGTCCGAGCGCTACGATCGGGAGATCGCGGACGTGTTCGAGATCCAGGACGAGATCGCGCGCAGCATCGTCGAGCGGCTCAAAGTGAAGCTGACCGCCGCGCAGGACCAGGCGCTGGGAATGCGGCCGACGGAGAACGTCGAAGCGTATGAGCTGTACCTGCGCGGGCGCCACTGCTGGTATCGGTGGAACATCCCCGGGATGACGCAGAAGGCCATGAGTTACTTCGAGCAGGCGCTGGCGCGCGATCCCGACTACGCGCTCGCTTACCATGGCCTGGCGGACGGCTACAGCATTCCCGGACTGTACGCGATGCTCCCGCCATCGATCGTAGTCCCGAAGGCGATGGCAGCCGCCACGCGCGCGGTGGAGCTTGCTCCCGGACTCGCCGAAGCCAGGACGTCGCTGGGACTCGTGGAGCTACTGAGCTGGGACTGGGGCGCCGCGGCAGCCTCTTATCGGCACGCCATCGATCTCAACCCGCGCTACGCGCTCGCGCACACTTATGAGGCGTGGCTGCTCAGCACCATTGGACGCCAGCGCGAAGCTGCGGCCGCTGCCGCCCTCGGCCAGGAGCTGGATCCGCTGTCACCGGCAACGAATGGGATTGCGGCCCTTGTCTCCTATCACGGCCGTCAGTTCGACCAGGCAATAAGCGAGTGCGAGAAAACGCTCGAGCGCGATCCGGCGTCTTTCCTCGGACTTCTCGGAATAAGTCTCTCCTACTCGGCGAAGGGGATGCACAAGGAAGCGATCGGCCACGCCAAACGCGGACTTTCACTCTCGCCAGAAGTGAACTTTCTCCGCGCGCTACTCGGCGCGGTGTACGCGAT
>DASTTD010000027.1:0-3172 GCA_035760325.1 Gemmatimonadaceae bacterium | reverse complement strand
CTCCCCAACGAAATTAACCGACCAAGCCTCGCGGCGTGCCCGCGGACGGAGACTTTACAATGTCCAACGCACTTGATGTAACCGATTCCGATTTCGAGACCCAGATCGAGCAGCACAAGGGGCTCGCCGTCGTGGATTTCTGGGCGGCGTGGTGTGCGCCGTGCCGCATGATCGCGCCGGTGCTGGACCAGCTCGCCGTCGAGTACCAGGGAAAGGCAAAAGTCGCGAAGGTCGATGTCGACACCAACATCAAGACCTCGACCAAGTTCAACGTGCGCTCCATTCCGGCGATCCTGTTCTTCAAGGACGGAAAGCTCGTCGACCAGGTGATCGGCTTCGTCGGCAAGCCGGCGCTCGCGGAGAAGTTCGAGAAGCACGCAGCGTAGAGGCGGCTTCCCGCCGGCCTGGTGTGGCGTCCAGCGTGGCGGGGACCCTCTTCCTGGTGAGCACTCCCATCGGCAATCTGGGCGACATGTCGCATCGCGCGGTCGAGGTCCTCTCCGCGGCCGGGCTCATCGTTGCGGAGGACACGCGCCACTCCCGCCGCCTCCTCGACCACTACGGCATCGCGACTCCCGTCAGCTCGTACCACGAGCACAACGAAGCAAAGGAGACTCCCCGCCTCGTCGACAGGCTGAGGAATGGGGACTCGATCGCGCTCATCTCTGACGCGGGAACGCCGCTGATCTCCGACCCCGGTTCCAGGCTCGTGGAAGCAGCCGTCGAAGCAGGTGTGCCCGTAGTACCGGTTCCCGGAGCATCATCGGTGATGGCGGCGCTGGTGGCGTCGGGAATGCCCTTGGACCGATTCACGTTCTTCGGCTTTCTTCCGCGCAAAGGCAAGGACCGCAGCGCGGCAGTCAGCGACGTGATCCGGTCGCGCTGGACGGCCGTCCTCTTCGAGGCGGGGAACCGCGTTGCCGGTACCTTATCGGCGCTGGCCGCGGCGGGCGGCGCCGAGCGCAAGGCGGTCGTCGCGCGCGAGCTGACGAAGCAGTTCGAGGAATTCCGCCGGGGAACGATCTCGGAGCTTGCGAGCGCCTTCGAGGAAGCCGGTCCCCGCGGCGAAGTCGTGCTCGTGATCTCGGGCGCGGAAGAGCGGGAAATCTCCGCAGGTGAGCTGATCGCCGCCGCACAAAAGGCCCGCGGCGATGGATTGAGCCCGCGCGACGTGATGGACCACCTCACGCAGGACCTCGGCGCGCCCAGAAATCTTGCATACAGAATCGCGCACGGAAGTGAAGAGTGACCGAACGGTATCCGCGGGTGACCAACTGAGATGACACAGAGGCGTTTTCGCCCGGGAAAGATCGTCTGCGTCGGACGAAACTACCGGGAGCACGCAAAGGAGCTCGGCAACGAAGTGCCGAAGGATCCGCTCATCTTTCTCAAGCCGCCCTCCAGCGTGGTGTGGGAGAGCGACGCCATCGAGCTGCCTCGCGAATCGCAGAAGGTCGACTATGAGGGAGAGATCGGCATCGTCGTCGGCCAGAGGATGCGCGGCGTATCCGAGCACGCCGCGGCCAGGGGAATTCGCGGCGTGATCGCCGTGAACGATGTCACCGCCCGCGACCTGCAGAAATCGGACGGGCAATGGACGAGAGCCAAGGGTTTTGATACCTTCTGCCCTCTGGGAGAGGAGTCGTCGAGCGTCCCGGACCTGAGTACCCTGAGCGTCATCACGCGAGTGAACGGCGCCGTGCGGCAGACCGGGAGCACCAGCGAGATGGTCTTCTCGATCCCGTTCCTGCTCGCCTACATCTCGCGGATAATGACACTCGAGCCCGGTGATCTCGTGGCAACTGGAACGCCGTCCGGCGTGGGCGCTCTGGCCCCGGGCGACGTCGTCGAGATCGAGATCCCTGGAGTGAGCCGCGTGAGCAACCCCGTCCGAGGGACCCGTTAGTGCCCCCCTATACGAATCGTCTGCTGAACCTGCCGGAGTACCCGCTGGCCAAGATTCCCGAACAAAAGCGGGAGCTGATCGCGCGTGGAGTGGACGTCATCGATCTTGGAGCCGGCGACGCCGATCTCGCGCCGCCGCCCGCAGTGCTCGATCGCATTTGCGAGGCGGTGAGGATCCCGACGATGAGCCGCTACGGCTTCGCCCTCGGGCTGATGGAATACCGCGAGGCGGTAGTGCGATTCATGAAGCGGAGGTTCGGCCAGGATTTCCACCCGATCAAGGAGATCGTCCCACTGATCGGATCCAAGGAGGGAATCTCGCACCTCGCCCTCGCGTACCTCTCACCCGGCGACTACTCGATCGTGCCCGAGCCGGGATACAACTCCTACCTCGGCGGGTCGTTTCTGTCCGACGCCATCCCGTACAAGTACCCGCTGCGCCCGGAGAACGGCTTTCTGGTGGACCTCGACAAGGTCCCCCCGGACATCCTCAGGAAATCGAAGATCCTGTACCTCAACTACCCCAACAATCCGACGGGCGCGATCGCTCCGAAGGAGTACCTGGTGGAAATGGTGAGGCGCTGCAAGGAACTGGATATGTTGCTGGTGTATGACAATGCCTACTCGGAGCTGGCATATGACGGATACGTGCCGCCGAGCATCTTCGAGATAGAGGGAGCGCGGGACGTGGCGATCGAGTTCCACTCGATGTCCAAGACGTACAACATGACTGGCTGGCGTTGCGGTTGGGCATGCGGCCGTCAGGAAATCGTCGGCGCACTGGCGAAAGTAAAATCGTTCATCGATACCGGGACGTTCATGGGAATTCAGGCGGCGGCAGCGACAGGGCTGGATGAGTGTGCGGACTGGATTCCGCGGAACGTCGCGGCATTCAAGGAGCGCCGCGATGCCGCGGTTGAGGCGTTTTGCGAAGCCGGCTTCCCCTGCGTCGAGCCCAAAGCCACGATGTACCTCTGGCTTCCGCTCCCGAAGAACATCCCGAGCGCGGTGTTCGGCGAGCGACTCCTCCAGGATGAGGGCGTGATCGTTCTGCCCGGGTCACTGTTCGGTCCCGGAGGCGAAGGATTTTTCCGCGTCTCGTTCATTGTGTCTTCCGACCGTTTGCGCGAGGCTGCCACACGGGCGGGGCGCGTTCTCAAGAAGCTCAAGGCACAGGCGGGCGACGAGTCCCGGCCTGCGCGCAGGCAGGAAGTATCCGGAGCCGCGCGAGCCTGATGATTTTCCGCCACGCCGGAGAACGACCGAC
>DASTTD010000026.1:0-5513 GCA_035760325.1 Gemmatimonadaceae bacterium | reverse complement strand
GGCAATCGAGGAAGCGACGAAGCGGCTGGCGGCCTACGAGGCGTCCGGCCGCTTTCGCGTTTTCCGGGGAAATTTCGGCGAGCTGGACCGCATCCCTGAGCTCAAGGCGAGCAGGTTCGACGCGATTCTCGCCGACCTGGGCGTCTCCTCGCGCCAGATCGACAGTGCAGAGCGGGGGTTCTCGTTTCGGCCCGGGGCGTTACTCGACATGCGGATGGACCGTCGCTCTCATGTCACAGCCGCCGAAGTCCTGAACACGTTTGAGGAAGCAGACCTGAGTCATATCTTTCGCGACTATGGAGATGAGCCGCGCGCCAATCGCCTCGCCCGTGAGATCGTCCGGCGCCGGGAGAACCGACCGCTGAGAACGAGCGATGATCTCGTTGGAGCGATACGCGGGACGTTCGGGGCGCGGATGGGACCAGGTGATTTTGCGCGCCTGTTCCAGGCGGTGCGCATCGCCGTGAACGACGAGCTCGCATCCCTCGAACGAGCGTTGCCCGACCTGCGCGATCGCCTGGTTCCGGCCGGTCTTCTTGCCGTCATCGCCTATCACTCGGGAGAGGACCGTCTGGTGAAGCACACCATGCGCGAGTGGAGCCGGTCCTGTATCTGCCCTCCGAAACAGCCTCACTGCACCTGCCGGGGAGTCTCGCTCGGAGATGTAATAACCAAACGGGCGATAACCGCGGGTCCGGAGGAAACGGCCGTCAACCCGCGGTCGCGAAGCGCCCGGCTGCGCGCCTGGCGGCGCGCCGCGTAATGCGCGGACGGAACGTCGTGGGGCTCATTCTCGCAGTCTTTCTCCTCGTCGCGCTGGCGATAGTGTGGCGGCGGACGATTGGAATTGCCCAGTCCGGAGCGCTTGCCACGCTCGACGCGCGAAAAGTTGAGCTGCAGGGCGAGAGGGTCCGACTCGAGAGCGAGATTCGCGCAGCGTCCAGCCGCCAGCGTCTCGGAGAAATAGCGGAGAACAGGCTCGGCATGCGCATCCCCTCCGACAACCAGGTGGTGATTCTCCCCAGGAGCGCGCAGGGTGGCCGCCCCTAACCGCGTTTCGATAGTTCACGGAGCTCTGCTCCTGTTCGCGCTCGCGCTGTTCGTGCGCGCGGGCAAGGTGCAGATCATCGACGGCAAGGAGTGGAGTGAGCGCGCCAAGCGGCAGCAATTCTTCACTTCCTCCGCCCCCGCCCCCCGTGGTGACATTCTGGATGCCAGCGGCAGGCCGCTGGTCGAGAGCCGCGAGCTGGTGAAGGTCGCCGTTGCGATTCCGGAGCTTCGCGATACGGCGTTCGCGATCCGCGCGCTTCGAAGCTCTCGTCTCGATGCCGGGCCCGTGCGTGCCGCAATCGCTCGCAAGCGGCGCTGGGTCGACCTTCCCGGACTGCATGATCCCGCGCGTATCTCTTCGCTCGTCAAGCTGAGCGGAATTCACTTTACCCCCGTTCTCCAGCGGGTGTACTCGCCGTCGGGGGGCGTACGACGAATCGTTGGCGGACTGGATGGCAAAGGGACCCCGCGCGACGGCATCGAGCTCGCTCTCGATACGGTGCTGCGCGGTGAATCAGCGCCCGTCACGCTGGCCCGGAACCGCGATGGACGCGCCGTCGAAAGTCCGGATGCGTGGTCCGACCCGCCCCGTCCCGGTTCCACGGTTACGCTCACGATCAACAGCGGGTTGCAGGACATCTGTGAGCGACAGCTGTCAGTCGCGGTCGACAGCCTCGGCGCGACTGGCGGCGACATCGTCGTGATGAATCCTCATACCGGAGAGATTCTCGCGATGGCGACGAACAGGGCAGGTCGCAAGGTGTGGGCGAACACCGCTGTCACGGAGCCGTTCGAGCCGGGCTCCACTCTCAAACCATTCGTCGCCGCTGCACTTCTGGCGCGTGGTCGCGCTCGACCGGACGAGATCATTCCGACGTTCAACGGCAGGATCGAGCTGGATGGGCGCACCATAATCGACATGCACAAGGCGCCCCGGCTCTCGCTCGCGGATGTCATCCGGTTTTCGAGCAACGTCGGCATCGTGCAGTTCGGGCAGCGGCTTTCCCCTCGCGAGAAGTACGACGCCTTTCGCGATCTTGGCTTCGGCATGGCGTCCGGAGTTCCGCTGCCTGCCGAGTCGCCGGGGACGCTGCGAGAGCCGGCATCGTGGTCCAGGCAGACGCCCGCGTCCATCCTGCTGGGCTATGAGATCGCGGTTACGCCGCTGCAGCTCGTGACCGCCTACGGAGCGGTTGCCAATGGTGGCGAGCTGCTCGAGCCGCACCTCATCAAAGAGATCCGCTCTCCGGAGGGCGATGTCCTGTACCGCGCCCAGCCGCGGGTCGTGCGCCGGGTGATGTCCGAGGAGGTCGCGCGGACCATGCGTGAGATGCTGCTGGCGGTCGTCAGGGAAGGAACGGCGACCAAGGCCGATCTCGAGACCTTCGCGGTCGCGGGAAAGAGCGGCACCGCGCGGCGAACGTCGCTCAACGCCGGCTACACCGCCGGCAACTACACTGCTTCGTTCGTCGGACTGTTTCCCGCTGAAGACCCGCAATACGTCGTCCTGGTCAAGCTGGACAGCCCGACCGGATCGCACTACGCCGGCGGTGACATTGCCGCGCCGGTAACGAGAATCGTGCTCCGCGCTGCTCTCGCTGCGCGCGATGCCGCACTCGACCGGGAAGGTCTCCTTGCCGCGAGTGAGAGCACGGCGGCTCCGACGCGCGCGCGCGCCGTTGATTCCTCATTACAGGTGGCGGATCCTGTCCCGGATCTGGCGCAGCCGACCTCACATGTCGTCAGGCTTCCCCTCCAACCGAAGGCGAAACCGGCGGCCCGTCCTCCACGGATGATTCCGGACGTCGCCGGACTGACGCTGAGAGGTGCGGTGCGCCTGCTGCATTCGCGCGGCTTTCGGGTCCGGGTCGTCACGGCCCAAGCCATCTCTACATCGCCCGCACCGGGAGCAATCGCACCGGCAGGATCCATGGTGCATCTTGGCTACCCTCGCGAATGAAGGTGGACCTGCGGAAGATTCAGTCGGCGCTCGACGATCGCGGTCTCCTCGAAGGTGTCACCGGAACTCTTCCCCGGGAAGCGAACGGAATCTCCGACGACAGCAGGACGGTGGAACGGGGAGGTCTTTTCATTGCCGTGCGAGGCTGGCAGGGCGATGGACATGATTTTCTGGAGTCCGCCGCGGCGCGCGGTGCCGTTTGCGCAATCGTGGAGGACGCACAGCGAACGGATTTGCCGGCGCTGGTGGTGAGCCGGGGAAGAGAGTCCGCCGCGCTCGCGGCGGCTACCGCCTACGGCAACCCGGCGCAACAGCTGAATCTGATTGGAGTCACCGGTACCAATGGAAAAACGACGACCACCTCGATTCTCCGCCATTTGATGCAGGGGACCTCCGGTTTGGCCGCTTCCGTCGGAACTCTCGGGGTTCTTCTCGGCAGCGAGGGCAGGGTGATGCCTGGCGGGGCCGGCCTCACCACTCCCGGTCCGGTGGAGCTGCAGAGGGTTCTTCGCGCGCTCGTCGAAGAAGGCGTGCGTATGGTGGCAATGGAGGTTTCGTCGCACAGCCTCGACCAGCGCCGGATCGAAGGGCTCGAATTCCGTGTCGCGCTCTTCACGAATCTGACTCGCGATCATCTCGACTATCACGGCACCATGGAATCATACCGTGAAGCGAAGGCGAGACTCCTCGACTACCTGCGCCCCGATGGCACGGCGATCGTGAACGCCGACGCCGAGGAATGGAGCTCGCTCAAGCCGGCGCGACCGGCGCTGACATTCGGGGTGCGGCGGGTCGCCGACATACGCGCGAGCGACATCCGGTACACGCCGGGTGGAAGCGAATGGCGCCTCGTTACGCCGGGGGGAGAAGAGGCCGTTCGTCTGCCGCTCATCGGCGATGTGAACGTTCAGAACGCGCTGGCGGCGGCAGCCGCGGCCTTCGTGCTGGGCGTCCCGCCGGGCGAAATTGCGCATCGGCTCGGCACCGTTCCGCAGGTTCCGGGCAGACTCGAAGTCATCTCGAACGAGCCGACGGTCCTCCGGGACTACGCTCACACGCCGGATGCCCTCGCGCGCGCTCTCGAAACAGCGCGCGCCTTCACCAGGGGGAAGCTGATCGTGATGTTCGGGTGTGGCGGGGACCGGGACAAGGGAAAGCGCCCGCTGATGGGAGAGATCGCCGAAAACGGGGCCGATGCGGTGATAGTTACGAGCGACAACCCCCGGACCGAAGATCCGGATCGCATCATCGACGATATCGAGAGAGGCATGCGCGGCGCGAAGCACGAGCGTGTGACCGACCGCCGGGCCGCGATCGCCCGCGCCATTCAGATCGCCGACGATGAGGATATCGTTCTGCTGGCCGGGAAAGGCCATGAGACGTATCAGATTCGCGGAACCATCGCCTACCCCTTCGACGAGAAAGAAATAGTGAAAGAGATAGTGGGCCAGCGCGCGTGAGCGCCGGGTTCTGGACGCTCGACCGCGTCGCGGCTGCGCTCGAGACGGGGGCAGGCGTCGCCGGATCGCGGCCGAGGGGATCGACGCGGATCACATCGATCACCACCGACACGCGCAAGATCGCCAAAGGCGATCTTTTCGTTGCGCTGATCGGCGAGCGCTTCGATGGGCACGACTATGTAGAGACCGCGGTCAGCGGCGGCGCATCCGCCCTGGTCGTGTCGCGATCCCCCAGGCTCGACTCGGTCGGGGTCCCGGTGTTCGAGGTTCCGGACACGCTGGTCGCTCTCGGCGATCTCGCCCGCTACTGGCGGCGCGCGTGGGGCCGGCCCCTGATCGGCGTCGCCGGGAGCAACGGCAAGACAAGCACAAAGGACCTGTTGCTGGCCGCGCTGGGCGGGGCCTTCACCGTGCACGCCACTACCGGGAATCTCAACAACCGGGTTGGCGTTCCACTCACGCTGCTGTCGGTGCCGCCTGAAGCGGATCTCGCGGTGGTCGAGCTCGGCACGAGCCTGCCTGGAGAGGTCGGGATGCTGCGCGCAATCGCTGAACCCGACATCGCGCTGGTGACGTCGATCGCGGAGGAGCATCTCGAAGGACTCGGCGATCTCGCAGGGGTTCTTCGGGAAGAAGCCGCGGTCTACGAGGGCATCGCCGTCGGCATTGCTCCCTCAGGTCAGCCGGAGATCGCGGACGCCGCCCGGGGCAAGGCAAGGAAAGTCGTCGTCGCCGGTCTCGACGCCCACGCCGATTTCAAGCCTGACAGCTGGAAAATCGGCGCGGACGGACTTGGTGAGCTCGACTTCGATGGCGTGACGTTCCGTCCGCCGCTACGCGGATTACACAATCTCAGAAACACGATGCTCGCGCTCGCCGTCGCGCGCGAGTGCGGCGTTCCTCTCGAAAGCTCCGCGGCTGGAATCGCGGCAATGCCCCAGCCGAAGATGCGGGTCGCATGGGAGCAGGTCGGCGACGTGACGCTCATCAACGACGCATACAACTCCAATCCCGGCTCGGCGCGAGCAGCGATCGGGCTTCTG
>DASTTD010000025.1:0-2320 GCA_035760325.1 Gemmatimonadaceae bacterium | reverse complement strand
CTCACCTCGCGGGACTGTACGCGTCCTACACCCTTGCGGAGGCTTTACGCAGCGATATTCTGCGGATGACCCTCGCCTCGCCGCTCACCGATACGCGAATGATCCTCGCGCAGCATTCCTATCTCTCGCAGCGGATGATTGCTTTTTTCGTTCATGCAGCGGTTGGAGCGACAATTCAGCTCGTCGTTTGGCGAGCTAATCGCCTGCGCAACGCAAGCGGTGCCTAACCTCCTTCATCGCTGCAGTCGAGCAGCAACCATTTGTCGGAACGTACCGTTCTCGAGATACTTGCGAAGGTGCGTTCCCGGACAGCCCGTGGTTGCATAGTTGTAGTGCCCACCAATCCGTTCGAGTGGGAGGCTGAACTCTTTCAGCGCCCACGCCATCAGGTCAGCGATCGCCGCGAGCTGCGCGGCCGTCGGCTCCTGCCGCTCATAGTTGCCGATGACGCTGATGAGAAAGTGTCCGCCCGGATCGTACGTCGTATTCGTCTCGCCCATGTAACGCCAGTCGCGGCCTTCGTAAATCCGGCCCTCGAGGTCCAGCAGATAGTGATAAGGCACGTCCCACCAGTTCCGCTCGGACGCGCCCCACGACTGTAGCCCGCGCAGTTTCCTGACCGGGTCATCATGAGGATGAAGTGGCTCCCGGTCTCCGGTGTGGTGAAGCGTCACGTGAGAGATGCGGTGCGTAATCCTGAGCCGCATGTTCGCTCCGCCGGCGCTGTCGGAGTTGGCGATGTGCGGCGGCAGTGAAGCGACGGTCGCTACTTCAAGCGCAACAAGGCCGGCACCCAGCTCTTTCGGTCCGTAGATCGCGACAACGGCCACATGAAATCCGCGCCAGTTGAAGGCGGATCCTTCGCGCGCCGATCGCTCTTCTGTGGCATCGGCGAGCTGCAGACGCAGACGCACCACATCCGCCGGCTTAGCCCCGCTCGAATCCACTCCGGTGCCGAGCACGATGACAGTGAGTCCGCGGAAGACGAGCGAGTCTCCCGAGGCCTTGTTACGGCGCGCCCCGTCCGCGGCGTAGCCAAGTCGTGGCTGCGCTTCCCATTGGGTGTGCGGGATGAAACGCGGCTGAGGCACCGTTTCCGCCACGCGTCGCACCGCGCAGCCGAGAGCGGTTGCGAGGGCGAGGGTCGATAGCAGTCGAATTACCGGCATTGCACACGATAATACCTCAAGGCTCCCTTCGGCTGCAGCTGCGGACCGATCGTGGTAAAGCGCTTGCAGATGATCTTGGCTCGAGCGTTAGAGGTGAACCAGGCACAACCCTTTCAGCAACAGAGTGTCGAATTACGAGTGGGTGAGAGAAATGTGAGTCGCGCGCGCGGAGGGCACATGGTCGCGAAATATTTCCTGGCTCTGGTTGGAGTAGCCGCGCTGGCTGCGAAATCCGGCGCGCAAGGCGTCAACCCCTCGCGACCAGCTGACTTCGTGTTTACGCCCTCTGCCGAAATCACGGCAGAAACGAATACGCCTCTCTTCCTTCGATCGATCAAGGACGCCGAGCGGGGTCGCCAACGACAAGGCGTAACCGTGTCGGGAGTGAAAGAGTGTCCGATGCCCGTGCAGAGACCCGATACTTCCCGACTGATACGGATGCCAAACATTCACCTCTCGCCGGGTATTACGCACATGCCCCGGTTTGATTTGAACTGCCCAAACCCTCTGGATCCGGGAAGGCATATCCAGCGCTCGCCTAACTGGGGTTACCCGAAGGAATTCTGACGGAAGCGATTACGGAGCGCGGCGGAGTCTGGCGGCAAAAACGGACACCTAGGAGAAGGTCCGTTTGACACTCCATTCAAACCAAAGCGCCTCCGGCGGCATCTTTCGTCAGGAACCGCTTTCTCTCAGTGAGGAATATGTCTTTCCTGCTCACGCGACTTTGCCTGGGCGCCGTCGGCGTCACGACACTCTATTACCACCAGCCTTCAGACACACCGTCCAGAATCGCGTTCGCGTCGCGCCGGGACGGGAACTGGGAGATCTATGTCACGGACGCGGGCGGCCGGACACAGACTCGACTCACCAGACGGCGCGAGCAGGATCGATTTCCCCTCTGGTCACCCGACCGGTCGAAGATCGCATTCGGTTTGCAGCTGAGTACCGCGAGGTTCGAGACCTGGGAGCTGTGGGTGATGGACGCCGACGGCACCAATGCACGACCGTTGTGCTCGAAGCTCGAGGCGAAAGGCTTCAGGGAGTGGTCGCCGGATGGAACACGGATCGCGCTGACCTCGAATCGCGACGGAGATCTCGAGATCTATACAGTTCGGGCGGATGGCACCGGTCTGTCTCGTCTGACAAAC
>DASTTD010000024.1:0-11199 GCA_035760325.1 Gemmatimonadaceae bacterium | reverse complement strand
TGCGGCCGCGCACATTGCCGCGATTCCGGCCTTCATGTCGGCCGATCCGCGACCATAGATGCGTCCGGAACGGAGCTCCGCGGTGAACGGCTCGTGCACCATGCCTTCGATCCCGACTACATCGAGGTGCCCGTTGAGCATCAGCGCCGGCGCATCGGCCGGGCCGATGCGGGCGACTACGTTCGGGCGTCCGGGCGCGGCCTCGACGACGTCCACCGCGAACCCCCACTCGTCGAGAATCGACGCAAGCGCGGCCGCCACCTCCGTCTCACCCGGAGCGCCGGGGACGAGAGTGGGATTTCTGGAATCGATTTTTACGAGCGCGCGGGCGAGCGCGACAGCGTCGCCCCGCGCGATCACCACGTGCTACCTTCTCTTCGCGGACTTGGCGGAAGCCTTGCCTTTCGACTTCGTGGCTGATTTAGCCGAGTGCTTTTTGGCGGCGGGCTTCATGGTAGTCTTTTTCGCGGAAGGCTTCTTCGCGGGTGCGTGCCGCACCGCCGTCTTCGTATGCTCTCTTACCGCGACAGGAGCCGGCCTCGCCGCGGCGACGACGGGGCGCGGTGCTTCGACAGTCCGGGGCGTCTCAACCGGCCTGGGAACGCTCTTGGTTCCCGGCGCGGGGAAAGGAGTTGGCGCTTTCCGCTTGAGACCATGCGACGCTTCGACTTCGCGCATGAGCTTATCGGCCTCTTCCTGAGTCATCTGGCCGCGACGAACCATGTACTGGAGGAGATCGCGCGCACTCTCGACGACGAGTCCGGTGAGCCCAGCAGCGGCGCCGACTACATCCTTCATTGCCGCGGCCATCTTGCTACCGGCCTCGAGACTGATCTCATGAGCCTTGGCCGCCATCTCGGCGACCGTATCTTTTACGTCAGCGCCACGGTGGCCAGGACTTCTCCTTGGCGGAACCGGGGGTGTTCCGGGTGCTGGTGGGACGACGGCAGGTGCCGGGACCGTAGCAACCGCGGTTTTGTCTTTATCGGGCATTAAGGGGCTCCGGTGCCCGTTGGAGGGCTGGGAAGCTAGGAGTAGGAAGAGGTGGTCGAGCCGCGGGAATCCGTTTTTACGCCGTTTTGGACGGGTCAGGCTCGAACGCGGCTAAGTATATGATTTTTCGTCACTAAAACAAGGTGGGGTGAACCCTGTTCGCATCCGGGCCTTCGCAACGTATTCTAACAAATTTCTAAACCAGCTTCGGGACACTAATGGGACAGTTACACAGTTATCACGCGCAGTGAAAGCCAAAGTCCTCGATTTCACCCGCGTGCTGGCGGGCCCCCTCTGCTCGATGATTCTTGGCGACCTCGGCGCCGATGTCATCAAAGTCGAGCGGCCCGGACTCGGCGACGAAACCCGGGGTTGGGGGCCGCCGTTCGCCGAAAACGGCGAGAGCGCCTACTTCCTGAGCGTCAATCGCAACAAGAAGAGCCTCGCCGCGGACCTCGGCCAGCCGGAGGATCGAGCGATCGTGCTCAATCTTCTCGGCGAAGCAGATGTGGTGATCGACAATTTTCTCCCCGGGTCGCTCGAGCGACTGGGCTTCGATCGGGACCGGATCCTCGAAGCGCATCCCTCGCTCGTCTGGTGCACGATCTCCGGGTACGGCCCCGAGATGCGTCGTCCCGGATACGACTTCGTGACTCAAGCGGAATCAGGCTGGATGTCCATCACCGGCCCGGTCGAGGGACCGCCGATGAAAGTCGGCGTAGCACTCGCCGACGTGATCGCGGGAAAGGATGCGGCGATTGCGATTCTCGCCGCGCTGGCCGAACGCTCAGGGCCAATGCCTGTGGCGCGGCGACGTCTCGACATCTCGCTGGCGGACTCGGCTCGCGCTGCGCTCGTCAATGTCGCTCAGAACGTTCTGGTGACGGGATCCGACGCAGCCCGGTGGGGCAACGCGCACCCCAACCTGGTGCCCTATCAACTTTTCAATGCCGCTGACCGTCCGTTCGTCATCGCTGTTGGCAGCGATGAGCAATGGACGGCGTGCGCCGGCGCACTCGGCCTGACAGATCTCGCTGGCGATCGGACGCTCGCAACAAATGCGGGGCGCATCGCGAATCGCGAGCGGGTGGTCGACGCAATCGCGACGCGCGTGCTGAACCAGCCCGCGGATCACTGGATCGAACGACTCGAGAAAAAAGGCATCGCCTGCGGATTGGTGCGAACCGTGGCTGAAGCGCTCGCTGACACCGCGGCATCGCCGCTCACCGGAGTTCCGTCGAGCGTGTCGGGGAGCGTACGCATGCCGCCGCCAATGCTCGACGAGCACGGTGAGGAGCTCCGCTCACTGGGGTGGCGCGCTTTTCAGCGTTGACAGATATTATCCCGCCGCGCGAGTCAGGCGGGGCTGCACCCACCGCCGGGGAATTGAATGAAGCGTGACTGGAAGTTTTCTGGTGTCCTCTCCGCACTCGTCGTTCTGGTTGCGTGCAGCGATGATGACCCGACAGGGCCCGCCGGCCAGGAAGCTTTCGAGCGCTACGTCTCGATCGGCACCAGCGTCAGCATGGGCGTCCAGTCCGCCGGCGTATTTTACGCCACTCAGCAGCACGCATGGCCCGCGCTGCTCGCGCACCAGGCTTTCTCGAGTGACAGGTTCACCGCGCCGCTGATTCAGGGAGCGGGCTGCTATTCCCCTCTCATTGCGCCGATTCAGCTTCAGCGGCGCCTGAGCGGCGCTCAGTTCCCGAGTGTCAACGCGCAGGATCTCGTTTGCGCGGTTTATCCCGGAATCACGCTTCCGACGAACAACGTCGCGATCGATGGCGCGACGACGTACCACGCTCTTCGGGTCACGCCTGAATCGACCGTGACGACGCCGACGACGATCGACAGCGATCAGAGAAAGCGTCTCTACAGAGCAGTGCTTGCCCCGGGCATGAGCCAGGTGACGTCGATGATGGCGCGGAATCCCACACTCGTCTCGGTGGAGCTGGGCGCCAACGAAGTTCTCCGCACCGTGACCGACGGAATCGTCGTCCCCGCATCGGCGTACCGTCAGCCGGACGGCACCTTCACGTATTATCCAACGGCACTCTGGCAGCCGCAGTACGACGCGATCGTCGACAGCGTCGCGAAAACCGGAGCTAGGGCGCTGCTCGTCTCCGTTCCACTCATTCCCAGCCTCGTCGGCGTCTATCCGGGTGATGATTTCTGGCAGGACCGGGCGGCGTTCGGGTCATTCGGCATTGACATCAACGCGGATTGCACCGGCAACCAGAACCAGATCTACGCGTTTATCAAAGTCCTCGTCGCCCTCAGCAGCCCCAAGCCGTATAACTTCACGTGCACGGACAACCCCGCTGGCGCAGACTTCATGCTCACCCAGACCGACACCACTTTCGTGAACGGGATGATACGCACGATGAACGATCACATCCAATCGCAGGCGAGCGCGCACGGGTGGGCGTACCTGGACCTGAATACAGCCCTCGCTTCGTTCGTGACCCAGAAGCCGCGGTTCAGTCTTTCCCGCTTCCTTTCCTGTACCAGGCCATTTGGACAATTCATAACGCTCGACGGAATTCACCCGTCGGTAGAAGGACAGCAGGCGATTGCGAACGCGGCGGCCGATGCGCTCAACGCCCACTACGATTGGGAGATACCGATCAATCCGCAGGTGATCCTGACGCCGGCGCAGATTTGTCCCTGACGCGGAAGAAAACCGGGGCGAAAGGCGAGGCTGATTGCCTCGCCTTTTTTGTCGGATCGTGAGGTACATCGGCAACAAAACGCGCCTGCTTCCCTTCATCCTCCGCGTGCTGAGGACAAGCGGGCTCCATGGCGGGTCCGTTCACGATGCCTTTGCGGGCACCGCCAGCGTTGGCCGCTCGCTCAAGGAGCATGGCTGGCAGGTTCACTCGAGCGATGTTCTAGTGTCGTCCTATGTCTTTCAGCGCGCGTACGTCGTGGCACGCGTAGCGGATTCAGCCGTCCCGTCCCTGGCTCATGAGCTGTCGGCATTGCCGCCGAGGGAGGGTTTTATTACGCGACACTTCTCTCCGGCTGGGGGGAGGATGTACTTCACCGCCGAAAACGCGGGGCGCATCGACGCTGCCCGTGAGGAGCTGGAGACCTGGCGGCAGCGCGGCCTGGTGGGTGACGACGCCTACTACACGCTCCTCGCCGCCATCATCGAAGGCGCCGATCGAGTCGCGAACACAGCCGGGGTCTATGCCTCGTTCATGAAGCGATGGCAACCGAATTCGCGACGGCGGTTCGAGGTGAAGCCTGAAGATCCAGCTCCGGGGCATCCTGGAGCTACCGCGCACCTGATGGACGCGGCCGCCGCGGCCAGGTCGATCGGCGAGGTCGACCTCATATACATCGATCCTCCCTACAACTCGCGCCAGTATGTCGCCTACTACCATATACCCGAGATCCTTGCACGGGGGTGGTCGGACTCGGCGCCGGCGGTCCGGGGGAAGGTCGGACTTCTCGCGGGGAAGGAGGGACGCAGCGACTGGTCGCACGGCCGCCGGGTCAGGAAGCTCTTCGCGGCGCTTCTGGGCGCGACGCGAGCGCGACACGCGCTAATCAGCTTCAATTCGGAGGGCCACCTCGCGCCAAAAACGCTACTCGCCTTGCTAAAGGAAGCGGCGGTGGACGGGAGGGTGGAGCACTTCCGGCGGGGCTATCGACGGTATCGGGCCGACAGCGAGCGAGAGGGGAGACACTACCACCTGGACCGGGCAGTGGAGCATCTGTACGTAGTACGGCTTAGATAGCACAAGCCCGCGTGAGCGGGATGCAAGTTTTGAGTGGGCAGTCCTGAGTTTTGAGTGCGTCAGTGGTTTTCTGTAGGACTCAACTGATAACCACTGCCAACTCCCGACTCGGGACTGCCCACTCAAAACTTGCATCCGCTCCAGGTGCCCTGGTGGCCACCTCCCCACCCCAATCGTTACCTCTTACTCGGCAGATCGTCCTCGCGCTGGCGTCAGTGCAGGGAGCGTCGTCCGCGAGCCCCGTTCGGGTCTATACACCGGGTGGCAAACGGATTACACTAGGCAGGTGAAGATGACAGCTACGCCGCTGCAGAATCAGAGCGCCCAGACACCGGGTGCTGGAGGCTCGACACCCGTGGACGTGGTGCCGGGAATCGATGCAGATCAGGAGATCATCGCCAAGGTTCTGGCGGGTAACAAGGATGCGTTCGGGGTGCTCATAACCCGTTACAGCGACCCCTTGTACCGGCACGCTCTGGGGATGACTGGAAGCCCTGATGTGGCGGAAGACATACTCCAGGCGTCCTTTATTAAAGCCTTTCAGCATCTGGGCGAAGTTCGGGGGCGTTTCGACGCCTGGGTTTTCCGGATCGTCGCCAACTCTTGCAAGGATTGGCTGAAGAATATTCGGCGGACACACGTGAGCTATGACGAGGATGATCAGCCCTCGACGTACTCGACGCCGGAAGAGGAGATGGACCGCAACGAGCTGCGAACGGATCTCGAATACGCGCTCGCCCGGCTCGCGCCCTCGCTCAGGGAAGCGTTCGTGATGAAGCACGTGGAAGGAAGGTCGTACGAAGAGATGGCGCTGTTACTGGAAACGACGGTTGGCGCGCTAAAGATGCGAGTGCATCGGGCGCGAGAGGCGCTCCAACAACTGCTGGAGGAGAAGTACTCATGATGCTGGACGACGCTGGTTTCGAGAGAAACGAAAAGGCAACGGGCCGCGAGCCTGTTCAACGCACGGACAAGCCTGCCGAGCAGCTGTATGATCGCGAGGTCCCCCTGATGGGGTCGAGCCGGTCGATGCTGCACGAGTGGCTCGATGGAGAAGTAGACGTTATGCGCGCAAGCGAGTCGGAAGGCGCATCCAAGGTAGAGCTTTGGACGCGTATCAACGCCGAGAGCGAGATGCTTCGCCGCCGCGTCACCCCGATGCACGTACAGCAGCGCATTATGGCTTCTCTGCCCGCCAACCCGGGTACCGCTTCGAGCTGGTGGAAGCAGCAGGTCACGATGACCCCCGTTTCGGCGCTCGTCATCGCCGCGGCACTGCTTGCCGCCGGCGCCCTCGTCATCACGATGATCAGCTAAGAACACCAGCACGAAATGTTTCCAGTAAACAGACGCCCGACTCCTTGCGAGTCGGGCGTTTTCTTTGTCCATTACACACGTTCCACTGGCACGCAATAGGCGTGGACCTTGCAACGCTCCCAGAACTCTATTCCATAGAGTAGAGACAACCCGACCGGAGGCATCGAAGATGACCCGTAAGACCATGGCCGTAGTTGCCCTTCTGACCGTCCCAGCGCTTGCTTCTGCACAGGCTGGTTTGTCGCGCATCGAGTTTCTCGCTCTGCAGCAGGAGCTGAGAGATCAGGGCTGCGGCGTGACGAACGTTGACGGCCGCTACGGGCCCCAGACTCGGCGCGCGATCGCGACCTGCGCTCAGAAGTTCAACTCGGCGAACAACGCCAGGGCTGTTCTCGTAGCGATGAACATCGGGTTCAGCCCGGGTGATAATCCGCCAACCGGAACGACGCCAACGACCGGAGAGTAGGACCAGTCAGCTATTCCGGCTGGAAAAATTCAGGATAGTCCGCGGCTGCAGCTCTAGGCGGGCTGCAGCTTCAGGGAGAGTTGTACGTTGGGGGCGAGGGCCGGGTGACCAGGCTCCTCGTCCCCTTCTTCGTCATCGCCCCTCGACCAGCTCCTGACCCTGTACTTTCGGCACAGCCTGTCGAAGAAACGCTCCAGACCGTCCCGGTATTTTTCGCCGGCGTACGGACTGTTCGCGTAGGTGTTCCGATAGCGCTCGGCGAGATGCGGAAACTCCTGCTCGATGAAGGGCATGTAGCGCTTGCGGGCGGCGGATTTCAGCCGCACCGCGCACGCACCGACGTAGGTAGCTCCCGCCTCACTCACTCGCTTCACCAGCGCCTCGAGATCCGACGGGTTGTCGGTAATTCCAGGAAGCACCGGCATGCAGTTGATCCCGGCGTCGATGCCCGCCTCGCGCAGTCTCCCGAGCGCGCGGACCCTGGCTTCGGGCGTCGGAGCCCGCGGCTCGATGCGCCGCGCGAGCTCCCGGTTCAGGGTGATCAGCGAGATGTGGATCGACAGCTCGGAGTGCCGGGAGATGCGCGAGAGGAGGTCGATGTCGCGCGTGATGAGCGGGCTCTTGGTGATTACGACGACGCTGAGCCCGGGATGATCTGCCAGCACCTCGAGGATTCCCCTGGTGACGCGAAACCTCCGCTCGGCCGGCTGATACGGATCGGTCGCCGTCCCGATCACGATTGCTTCGCCCTCGAGGAGCTTGAGGTGCCGGTCGCTGCCGAAGCGCAGGGTACGGCTCAGGACCTCGGGCGCGTTTTTCTTGACGAAGATGTTGCGCTCGAACGCGAGCCACGGGGGAAGCTTCTCGTAGGCGAGGCCGAGCTCGGATGTCATCCTTTCGTCCGTCGCCGCGCGCTCCATCACATAGCGGTGGGTGTAACGCGCGTAGCAGTAGGCACACCCGAACGCGCAGCCGATGTAGGGGTTGATCGACCAGAAGCCCATTCCGGTTGTTTCGGGCCCGTTGAGAACGCTCTTCGCCGGGGAAGCGTAGTAACGGATGTCCTTCTGCTCGCCAATCACGGGTAGCTGGCGCGAACGCCGGTCGTACTCGGCGCCAAAGAGACCCGTCTCGATTCGCTTCTTCGCCGCGCGCATGTCCCGAATATAACCCGAAACGGCGGCAGGATCAATTTCGGCGACTTTCGCCAGCGGGGCTTCAAAACTGCTATTTTTTCGGCGCAATCACCCGAAAGTGGAGCTACCGTACGCCATCGACGACCGAGCGGTTATCCGACATAACCATCCAGCGGGAGCTGGGGAGCCTGCCCGGCTGGAGCAGGCGGGGGGACGTCATCACCAAGACGTACCAGTTCCGCGAGTTCCTTGCGGGCATCGAGTTCGTGAACGCGGTGGCCAAAGCCGCGGAAGCGGCCGATCACCATCCCGACATCGACGTCCGCTACACGAAAGTCACGTTGTCACTGAGCACGCACTCGGCGGGTGGGATCACCCAGAAGGATCTCGATCTGGCGAAAAAAGTCGAGCGGGCGCAGGAGGAGTAGGCCGTTAGTTCCGCCGACTCCCCAGCAGGCGCAGTATCGCCATGAACATGTTGAGCAGATCCAGGTAGATCCGCACCGCCGCGCCGACGTACTCGTCCGGCCCGTAATGGTTGCGCAGGCGCCAGGTGTCGTATATCAGCATGCCGCTGAAGAGGAGCACGGTCACGCCGGCGAGCCACGAGTCCACCATCGCGTTACGGAAGAACAGGTTGAGGAGCATCGTACCGATCAGCACGAAGAGACCGACGGTCAGGAAGCTTCCCCACGCGCTGAAGTCGCGCCGGCTGACGAAGGCGTAAAGGGTGAGTATGCCGAAGGCGCCCAGCGTCAGTGTCGCGGCCTGCGCGATGAGCCCGGGTTGGGTTCTGCCATAGATGAAGATCGCGGGGGAAATCACCACTCCCATCACGAAATTGAAGAGCAGCACCAGGCCGATGTTCATCGGGAACTCGGACTGTTTCCGGGTCGCCAGCAGCAGCGGGGCGATCGCGCAGATCATGGCGATGATCGGGTGTGCGGCTACGGCCTGCATCAGAGCAGGCTGTGACAGGCCGAACGACGTTCCGACCATGGTGACGATCACGTTTACCAGCACGAGGGCGTAGGTTCGCCGAATGAGCGTCGCGCGCTCCTCTCCGGTGCGAACGACCGGTACGGCGGCTCCAGTCTGATACGAAATGCCCATCTCAACCTCGTTACTGGGGGGTCGAACGCGTGAAATATATTACCCCGCCGACACCGGGGTGATTCGGTCGAGCAGCCCGGGAAGATCCGTGATGCGCTCCAGAAAATGCGCCGGCTTGTGCGGCTCCAGCTGTGATCGCGTGAAGGGTCCCCACAGCGCGGCCACGGAGATTACACCGGCTGCGTTACCGGCGTTGATGTCGTGCGGCGAATCACCGACGAACAGCGCTTCGCCGGAAGAATAGCCGAGGCGATCGAGCGCCATCCGCACCGGAAAGGGATCGGGCTTGTGGATGTGGCAGGAGTCGTAGCCGATCGCCACTTCGATGTACTCGTCCGCGCCGATGAACTTGAGGCCGCGGTCCATCATCGCGTTTCCCTTGCTCGTCACGACTCCCATCGGATGACCGCGCTGGTAGAGAAGTGCGAGAGTGTCGATCACGCCTTCGTAGCTCGCCATCAGCCGGTCGTGATTCTCGTACTGGAAGGTGCGGTAGCGGTTTACCAGACGCTGGCGATCTTCGTCCGATTCGACGTAAGCGGTAAGCTGCTTCGGAAGCGGCGTGCCCAGCCCCTCGATCCACTCACCCTCCGTCGGCCGCCGCCCGCGTCCCTCGAACGTGTGGTTCATGCAGGCGAGGAGCAGGGCTATCGAATCGACGAGCGTTCCGTCCAGGTCGAACAACACCGCGAATGGGCGAGCCTCAGCCATGAACGCAAAGTAAACGCACTCAGCGCGGCGTTGTAATGGGGCATTCCCGGCGCGATATTAGAGGTACAATGCGCCCTCCTCAAGGATCGAGCTTCAGCAAGCTGTTCGACGAGATCGGCACCGTCGATCAGGTCGGAATCGAGGAGCGCGCGGCAAAGTTCACCACGCGCAGCATCAAGAAGGGCTCGAAGCTGTGGGGGCTGAAAACGGCGGTCTCGATGGTCGATCTGACGACCCTCGAAGGGAAGGACACTCCCGGAAAGATCGCCTCGCTTTGTCAGAAGGCCCGCCGGCCGAGCTCCGACCCGGAGGTGCCACCGGTTGCGGCGGTCTGCATTTACCCCTTCCTCGTCAAGCACGCATCGCGCTGGCTCGCCGACACCGCGATCAAGGTGGCATCGGTAGCGACCTCGTTTCCTTCCGGCCAGAGCCCGCTTTCACTCCGGCTCGAGGAAGTCAAAACCGCGGTCTCGGATGGAGCGGACGAGATCGACATGGTGGTCAACCGCGGATTGTTTCTCGCCGGGGAGTTCAACGCGGTGCAGGATGAGATCAGCGCCGTCGTCGAGGCGTGCGGCGATGCCCAGCTCAAGGTCATCCTCGAGGTCAGCGAGCTCGACACCTACGACAACATCCGCGCTGCCTCTTTTCTCGCGATGCAGGTGATCCGTGAAGGCGACTTCATCAAGACCAGCACCGGAAAAGCTTCGGGCGCGGCAACTCTCGCCAACACCCAGGTGATGATCGAGGCGATTCGCGACTTCTACCTCGCGACGGGAACCGCGATCGGAATGAAGCCGGCGGGAGGAATCCGCACCGCGAAACAGGCGTTACACTATCTCGTCGCGGTGAAGGAAACGCTCGGCGATGCGTGGCTCAACTCGTCGCGGTATCGCTTCGGCGCCAGCTCGTTGCTCAACGATCTGCTGCGCCAGATCGAAAAGGAGAAGACCGGCGCGTACCAGGCGCCGTACTATTTCACTGAAGCAGCGGAGAGCTACTGACGTGAAATCGATCCGCCATGCGATCCGTCGCGGAGTGCAACCGACATGACTTCGACCAAGCCCATCACGCGCACGGGTGCCGGGAGCAGCTCGATACCGCAGCTGATTTTCGGCGACCTCTGGGAATACGATCCAGCGCCTGAATCAGCGGATCCGCGGCTGCGGAAACGCTACGGCCTCTTCATCGGCGGCAAGTTCGTCTCGCCGCATTCCGGCAAATTCTTCGACTCGGTGAACCCTGCCACCGAAGATGTGCTCGCCGAGATCGCGCTCGCGGACGCGACCGACGTGGACAAGGCGTACCAGGCCGCTCAGAAAGCTTTCCCGGCCTGGAGCAAGCTCCCCGGGCGGGAGCGCGGCAAATATCTCTATCGCATCGCGCGTCTCATTCAGGACCGCGCCCGTGAGTTCGCCGTCGCGGAGACCATGGATGGCGGCAAGCCGATCAAGGAGTCGCGCGACTTCGATGTGCCGATGTCCGCCGCGCACTTCTTCTACCACGCCGGCTGGGCGGACAAGCTCGAGTACGCGGTACCCGGCGCCAACGTCGTACCCGTGGGCGTCGTCGGGCAGGTGATTCCCTGGAATTTTCCGCTGCTGATGCTGGCGTGGAAGATCGCGCCCGCTCTGGCGATGGGAAACACCGTCGTGCTCAAGCCGGCGGAGACGACTTCGGTGACCGCGCTCAAGTTCGCCGAGCTGCTCCTCGAGGC
>DASTTD010000023.1:0-2369 GCA_035760325.1 Gemmatimonadaceae bacterium | reverse complement strand
AAGGTCCGCGAGAAGCTCAAGGACGGCGAGAAAAAGGATCGTCCGGCCGGCATCACCCTCAACGCCAAGTTCGACAAGGCAGCGCGGTACACCGATTACCGCGAGATGCTGGAGAAGCAGAAGGACATCGACGGCGTCGTGATCGCGACTCCCGACCACACCCACGCGATCATGGCCAAGTGGGCGATGCAGGCCGGGAAGCACGTCTACCTGCAGAAGCCGCTCACCTACTCTGTTCACGAAGCGCGCGTAATGAAGCGCATGGCGGCCGAGAACCCGCGCCTCGTCACGCAGATGGGAAATCAGGGGCACTCGACCGACACCGCACGGCTCATCAACGAGTGGGTGCAAGCGGGTGTTATCGGACCGATCAGCGAAGTGCACGTGTGGACCAATCGTCCCGTCACGTACTGGCCGCAGGGCGTGCCGCGTCCGGTCGGCGGCGCAATGCCCGAGGCGCCGAACAGTCCGTTCGGAAATCCGTGGAGCTTCCGCTACGTCAACATGGTGCTCGCATCGGCGATGGGAACGGGCGCGCCACCGCCTGGATTCCGGTGGGATCTCTATCTGGGGCCGGTAGCCGAGAACCTTCCATACCACCCGATCTATCATCCCTTCAACTGGCGCGGCTGGCTGCCCTTCGGTGTCGGCGCTCTCGGCGACATGGGCGCGCACCTGATCGACCATCCGTATTGGGCGTTGGGCCTCGAGTATCCGACGTCGATCGAAGCCACGTCGACGCAATGGGGAGTGATGCCGATACCACCGGATCCGAAGGCAGCCCCGGGAAGCCGCGAAGCGCGTGGATACACCGAGCCGGTCTCGTATCCCGTCGCCACAACCGTTCACTACGAGTTCCCGGCTCGCGGGGCGCAGCCGCCGGTAAGGCTCTCATGGTATGATGGCGGCCTGCTCCCCGAGCGGCCGCATCTTCTTCCCGACGACGTGACGCTCAAGAGCGAAGGCGGCGTGATCTTCATCGGTGACAAGGGTGTGCTGATGCACGACACCTACGGCGCGAATCCGCGGCTCTTCCCGATCGGGCTTGCGGAAGAAGCCGCGGTCGTGCCGCGAACGTACGAGCGGATCGTCGGCACCCACGAGATGAACTGGGCGAACGCGATCAAGGGCGTGGGAAAACCGACCGCGCCATTCTCGTACTCCGCGGGGCTCACCGAGACGATGCTGCTCGGGCTCGTGGCGCTCCGCACCGGCCAGGGTAAAAAGATTCTTTATGACGGCGCGCGGATGACCGTCACCAATGCACCCGAGGCTAATCAGTATCTGACTCGCGAATATCGACCCGGCTGGGAAGTCTGAAACTTTCATCACGAGGGGTTCATGATGCACAGAAGAGCGGCACTCGCAGCGGTGGTCGGTCTCGCAACCGGCGTGGCGGGTTGCGCGCCGGCGGGGAGCAACAGCGCCGGCGGCACGTCTGACGTGCCGGCCAGCGCGACGGGCGCTACCGGCCTCACCGCGGCGCAACGGGCGGCGGGCTGGAAGCCACTGTTCGACGGCAGGACGACGGCCGGCTGGCGGGGCTACCGATCGCAGACCGTGCCAACCGGATGGCGCGTGGAAGCGGGAACGCTCACCAAGGACGGCCCGATCGGCGACCTGATCACGACGAATCAGTACGGTGATTTCGAGCTCGCGTTCGACTGGAAGATGAGCGCGGGAGGCAACGCGGGCGTCTTCTACAGAGGCACGGAGGAATACGATCACATTTACTGGAGCGCCCCGGAATACCAGCTGCTGGACGACGCGGCCCACGCCGACGGGAGGGACAGGCTCACCTCGACGGGCGCGAACTACGGGCTTTATCCCGCGCCGGCCGGGGCGCTGAAGCCCGCGGGCGAGTGGAATTCGACACTGATCGTCGTCCAGGGCAATCGCGTACAACACTGGCTCAACGGGCAGAAGCTCGTTGAGTACGAGATCGGAAGTCCCGACTGGGAAGCGAAGGTCAAAGCCAGCAAGTTCGTCGATTACCCGAATTACGCGCGGGCCAGGCGCGGCCATATCGGCTTTCAGGGCGATCACGAGGGCAGTCTGACCCTGCGCAACATCAGGATCCGGGAGCTCACATGACGGAAGTACGGTCGCGGCTGTCGGCGATGATGTTCCTCCAGTACTTCATCTGGGGAGTGTGGTTCGTCACGATGGGTACCTACCTCGGCCAGACGCTGAGGTTCACCGACCAGCAGATCGGCCTCGCCTACGGCGCGACCGCGATCGCGGCGCTCGTTTCCCCTTTCTTCATGGGGATCGTCGCCGACCGTTTCTTCTCCAGCGAGAAGCTCCTCGCGCTGCTGCACCTCCTGGGCGGCATTCTCATCTGGGTCGTGTCGACACAGACGACTTTT
>DASTTD010000022.1:0-7876 GCA_035760325.1 Gemmatimonadaceae bacterium | reverse complement strand
GTATGCTGGTAGTCGATTCCGTAGATGAATCGCTGCCTTAGCCCGAGGTCGAAGCCGTGCTGAAGCTGACCGACGCGCTGCGTGGACTTGTCGACGATCGGTTGAAGGGTGCGTAGAAGGAAAGTATTGCCGGCGTCACTCGTGTTGAGAAAAGCGGCTGCGAAGAGCCGGCCGGTCCGCGCGCGAAGCTGGTAGCTGCTGAAGGTCCAGTCACGCACCTGTCCAGGGCCGAGTCCGGTTGGCTCTACTGCATTGCCGGCGACGGCCCGGCCGTACGTTGCGATGATCTCGCTCCCTCTGGTCGGACGGAAGTCGAGCCGTGCTTCACCGCCCTGACGGCGTAAACGTAGGTCACGTGCCACCAGTTCCAGCGTATCGGGCTCCGCCGGTCGCCAATCGTTGCCGCGAAACGAATCGTACGAGAGCTTGTAGCCGAACTTTTCCCCGACTGTTCCGGCCGTTCGTATCGCGCCGCGGAATACGTCCCGCTCCCCGCCGTCGATCGTGACGGTGGTGCCCTGCGAGGTGAACGGTGATTTCGTGATGATGTGGAGCACGCCACCCGCGGCGTTGGGTCCGTACAGCGCCGCTCCGGGCCCGAGCACAACCTCGATTCGCTCGATGTCCTCGTTGTTCGTGGGAATCAGATAGGGAATGTTGACCCTGAGCGACGGTACGTACGCGAATCTGTTGTCGGTGAGTGTCAGCAGGGCGCCGGAAAAAATGTTGTTGAACCCGCGAGCTACGACGTTGGCCTGCATCAGGCCGCCGCGTGCCACGTCGATCCCGGGAAGGGTGGCGATATGGTCCGTCACCGTGATCGACGGGCGCTCGTTAATCTCCTTTTCGTTGACGACGGAGACGGAGGCCGGAGCGTCCAGCACTTTTTCCGGTGCGCGCGAGGCGGTGGTCACGACCTGCTCGAGGATCGAGGGCAGAAGGGGCATAGTTACGTCGGCCGTCGCGGTGCCCTGTCCAACGATGATTCCTTCGACGCGCTGCATCTGGTAACCGATCCGCGCAACCGTGAGAGTGTACGAGCCTGCCGCGAGGTTGACGATTCGGAATTGACCGTTCTCATCGGTCGTCGCAGTGCCCGCGGTCCGCCCTGACGCGGCAGCCTCAACCCTGGCGCCCGCGACAGGCTGCCCGCTGGGTACACCCGTGACCCGTCCGCTGATCGACCCGGACTGTGCGGAGGCGGGGAGCGATGAAAGAGTTATGCTGACGATGATGAAAAGACGCAGGAGCCACTGAGCTGACATCAATCGGGCCTCGGGTGCGCGTTACTGGAGAACCTCAAGCGAGGCAGGATGCCTCGTCGCCGGCGCCCATAGCTATGCCCGCGCCGGGGACGCGTCAAGCCGGTCCCTCGCTTCCGCCAACCGGCGCGCCAGGAATCTGATCTGGCTGGCGCAAGGCCGAAAGCGTACGTTTGCCGCCGCCCAGTGATCTCAGACGTCGCTTTCTCGGCTTCGGATTATTTCGGCGCAATGGCGGATTCGTACGATTCGCTCATACGTCGGTCGGTACCTCGCTACGACGAAATGATCGATCGACTGCTCGACTACCTCAACGCCGACGCAACTCGCGCGCTGGAGCTCGGCTGCGGTACCGGGAATCTGACGCTCCGCCTCGCTGCTCGACTTCCGAACGCCGCACTCACGCTGGTCGACGGATCTTCCGAGATGATCGGGGTCACTCGCTCGCGACTTGACCGAACGCTGGCGGCCGGACACGCTCGACGCGACTTCATGACGACCCGGTTCGAGGACCTCGCTTTCCCGGCCGCGTCATTCGATCTCGTCGTCAGCTCGATCAGCCTCCATCACGTGGAGGACAAGGCCTCTTTGTATAAGCGTATCCATGGCTTTCTGCGCACGGGCGGACAGTTCTGTTTTGCCGACCAGATCCGCGGCGACCCGGAGTCAAATCACGAGGTGAACTGGCGAAACTGGCTGGAGTTCTGCGCCGAGCCCGGGCATTGCACGCCGGGAGAGATCGAGAGCCTCCTGCAGCATTCCGCTGCTCATGACCACTACACGAGTGTTTCGGATCACTTCGCGCTCCTCGAGCGGGCTGGATTCGCGGAGCTCGACTGTGTGTGGCGAAACTGGATGTGGGGGATCGTCACGGCCACTGCGGCGTAAGTCGCAATGGGGTTTGGTTCACGAAACCGTGCCCTGACCGGTGTGGCGCCCGACAACGCTGGTATTGACAGATGAGCGAGCAATTCGTACACGTGTACCTGATGATCGCGCCTGAACGAGCGCGGCTACGCGGCGGTGTGCGACTGAGGTACTACAAACCTCCAGGCCTCCGCCGTGACGTCTCCTACCCGGAGGTTGTATGCGAATGCGAAGTGTGTTAGTGCTGATTGGCTTGCTACTCGGTTCCGTTTTCCCCGCCGCTGCCCAAACGCGCACGGTGACCGGAACAGTCACAGACGCGCAAACCGGCCAGCCGCTCGAGGGTGCGAGGGTGTCGGTACGAGGCACAACTCTGTCCACCGCCACCGGTGCGAGTGGCCGGTTCACGCTCGGCAACGTTCCTGCCGGTGATGTCACGCTCACCGTCAGGCGAATAGGCAGCAATCCAGCTGACATCAGGCTGAGCTCCGGACAGAACGAGGTCACTACGGCTCTGACCCGCGATCCATTGCGCCTCGCTGAAGTCGTGATCACCGGACAGGCGACGGCGGTCGAGCGCCGCAACCTTGCGAACGCGGTAGCGACGGTGAGCGGAGAAGAGGTGTCGCGTGTTTCCGCGCAGACCGTAGAGCAGGCGCTGCAGGGGAAGGTTCCCGGCGCCTCCATTCAGGCCAATTCGGGAGCGCCCGGCGGAGGAATGCAGATGCGTCTCCGTGGCGTGACGTCGATCAACGCGGGCTCTGAGCCTCTTTACGTCGTGGACGGCGTAGTCCTGAGCAACGTCGCGATTCCGTCGAACCAGAACGCGGTGACCAAGTCTGCGTCGGGCTCGAACCCCGCGCTCACGCAGGACGGGCAGGTCAACCGCATCGCCGACCTGAACCCGAACGACATCGAGAACATCGAGGTGTTGAAGGGTGCATCGGCCTCCGCGATCTATGGGTCACGGGCATCCAACGGGGTGGTGATCATAACGACGCGTCGAGGCCGGGCAGGGGAACGGCGGGTCAACGCCACTCAACGCATTGGTGTGTCCAAAATCTCCAATACGCTCGGTTCGCGGACCTTCAATACGCTAGCCGAGGCGACGGCGGCCTGGGGCGCATCTGCTGCGGACTTTTACCAGCAGGGCGTGGTTTTCGACCATGAGGAGGAATTGGCCGGGAGAACGCCCGTATCGAGCGAAAGCGTGGTCGACTTCAGCGGTGGCGACAATGACACCCGTTATTTCGCATCCGGCCTCTGGAAGGAGGACGGCGGAATCATAAAGAATACCGGGTACGGGAAGCAGGCGGTTCGTGCCAATCTCGACCAGGACCTGAGCAGCCGCCTGAACCTGAGCCTCCAGACGAGCGCAACACGCTCCCTGGCTCAGCGCGGTCTGACCAATAACGACAACGCCGGCGTCAGCTGGTGGATGGTGTTTCCGTTTACCCCGAGCTTCCTTAACCTTCGCCAGAATCCGGACGGGACGTTTCCGCCGAATCGCTTCGGCAACGTCAGCAATCCGTTGCAGACCGCCGCGTTGATGGACAACGATGAGAAGGTCAACCGCTCGATTGCCGCTGGACGGCTCACTCTGACCGCGATTCAGCGTCCGTCGTACAGTCTTACGTTCATAGCGAACGGCGGCGCCGACCACTTTTCGCAGGAAAACTCGTTGCTGTTTCCACCCGAGCTCCAGTTCGAGCCTATCGACGACGGCCAGCCGGGCACCGCTCTGTTGAGCAACAGCAACAACCTCAATCTGAACGTTGGGACGAACGCAGTCTTCGCCTATGCGCCAGTCAGCGGGCTGTTCACCGCGACTACCTCAGTGGGCGTGAACGGATCCAGCCGGGATCTCCGCGTCTCGCGGATCGTGAGCCGCAACCTGGTGGGAGGGCTGGGCATTGTTGGCGCCGGGACCGACGTTCAGGTGCGCGAGCTACGCCAGCGTGTAGAGGATTTCGGGGTCTTCGCGCAGGAGGAGGTACTCGCCCTCGACGAGCGGCTGCTGCTCACGGCAGGCATCAACGCCGATCGGAGCAGCGCGAACAGCGACACGGAAAAGTTTTTCTTCTATCCGAAATTCTCCGGGTCGTTTCGGTTTCCGCAGCCGTTCCCGCGACTCGACGAGCTGAAGCTTCGCGCTGCGTACGGACAATCCGGAAACCAGCCCTTGTTCGGGCAGAAGTTTACCCCGCTGAGCGCGGTTGAAAATATTGCCGGCCTGAGCGCCCTGGTCGTGCCTGTCCAGGGACCGGTAGGATCGAGCGATCTCCGGCCGGAGCGTCAGCGGGAGTTCGAAGCAGGGGTCGATCTGACGCTGGCCGGAGGCCGTGGCGCGATAGAGCTCACCGGATTCCGGAAAGATGTGTCGGACCTCCTGCTCCAGCGCACCCTCGCTCCTTCCTCCGGCTTCGGCGTCGAGATATTCAACGGCGGCGAGCTCCGGACGACTGGCGTGGAGATCGGCGTGAATCTGGTGCCGATCCAGACGGCGGACGCAGACTGGATCTTCCGGACCTCCTACGCGTCGACCAGAAGCAAGATCGTCTCGCTACCCGTTCCTCCCTTCAGGGCCGGGGGATTCGGGACAGCCCTCGGTGCGTTCGAGATCTCCGAGGGCTCGTCGGCAACGCAGATCGTCGGCAATGACAGCCTGCCTGATGGATCGACTGTCGTTCGGAAGATCGGCGACGCGAATCCCGACTTCAACATGTCGTTCGTCAATGATCTGAGATTCAGGGCGTTCCGCCTCTACGGCCTCGTCGATTGGCAGAGTGGAGGCAGCATCATCAACCTCACCAAATTCCTCTACGATCTGGGCCAGAACACCGCCGACTATGCTGATCCCATCACGGTCGGAACGCTGGAAACCACCAAAGGCGCGAATCGGCTGAGAGTGTTCGGACGGCAGACGGCGGTTTACGTGGAGGATGCGTCCTTCGTGAAGCTGCGCGAGGTCACGCTTTCCTTCGCCGTGCCGCCGACGATGGTTTCGCGTTTCGGCCGTGGAGTGCAAACCGCCGAGGTCAGCTTCAGCGGTCGCAACCTGTTGACATTTACCGATTACACGGGGATGGACCCGGAAGTCAGCAACTTCGGGAATCAGCAGATCGCACGGAACATCGACGTGGCGCCATTCCCGCCAAGCCGGAGTTATTGGCTCTCCGTCAGCCTGGGGTTCTAAACCATGACAACGATCAGGGCTAATACGATGAGAGTTGCCAGAGCTCTCCCCGCGGCCGCGATGCTGTTCGTCGCAGCCGCATGCAAGGATCTGGTGGTTCCCGACTTCAACAATACGAGTCTCGACGACCTGACTTTGAACCCCACGCCGACGAAGGTCGCTCAGGCGGCGCAGGGGTTGTTGCTCGGCACCCGGGTAGGTATAGGCGCCCAGAACGGCTACGTCTCGTTGCTGGGCATTGTGGGAAGGGAATCCTACAATTTCGATCCCGCCGATCCTCGCTTCATCACCGAAATGCTCATCGGCCCGCTCGACGGCGGAAGCCCGGCGTTCGGAGGGAACCTGTTCGCCGCACCGTATCGGAATATCCGGAACGCAAACATCCTCCTCGGTGCCGTGGACAGGGTAGTCGGGATGACTGACGCCCAGAAGTCTGCCGTCACCGGATACGCCAAAACGATTCAGGCGCTCGATTACCTGAACGTGATCAATACGCGCGATGACCTGGGAGCCCCACTTGATGTGAACGTCGATCCGGTGGGAGATCCAGCACCAATCGCCCCCAAGGCGGAGGTGTTCGGGCACATTTCGGCGCTTCTCGACGAAGGTCTTACCGAGCTTCAGGGTGGGGGTACAGCGTTCCCGTTCAGCTTGTCCCCCGGCTTCTCCGGCTTCAACACACCCGCGACCTTCGCGACCTTCAATCGCGCGCTCAAGGCACGGGTCGAAGCTTATCGCGGCAACTACGCCGCTGTGCTGGCTGCGTTGGGCGGTTCCTTCCTCGATCCCGCGGGATCTCTTTCACTCGGCGCCTACCACTCATACAGCACCGGTTCCGGCGACATCCAGAACGCGCTCTTCGATCCGACGGGACGCGCGATTCTCGGGAATCCCTCGATAGTGACCGAGGCAGAGAGCAAGCCCGACGGGACTCTCGACAATCGCGTCCTGAACAAGACGGAACCACTCGATGCCCCCCGAACGGTCCAGGGCATCACGACGGACCTGGTCTTTACGATCTACAACTCGAATGTCGCCCCGATTCCGATCATCAGGAACGAAGAGCTGATCCTTCTTCGGGCGGAGGCGAGATTCTTCACCGGTGATCAGGCCGGCGCCCTGAGCGACATCAACCTTATCCGGACGACATCTGGCGGCCTCGCCCCACGCGGTCCGTTCCTGAGCGAGGCAGATTTCGTGACGGAGCTCCTCAAGCAGCGCTTCTACTCCCTGCTGTTCGAGGGGGGTCATCGCTGGATCGATGCCCGCCGTTTCGGCAGGCTAGCCACCCTTCCCAATGCGCTTCCGACTCACAACATCATGAGCCGGTTCCCATTTCCCGAGGCGGAGTGCCTGGCCAGGGTGCCCGCCCCAACGGACGGCTGCACCTAGAGTAATCCCGGCTATCCCGTCGGATTTGGCCAAAGCCGCACCGCAACATCCGGTGCGGCTTTGGTTTTTGGTCGCCAGACTCACCCGTCAAAAACGTGAAAAAACCGTGACCATAGCTCATCCGTCACAGTCAATTACGTAATGGCTGGAACACTCCTGGTACCAAAGAACGCGATCTGGTTTCGCCACGTCGGTAAGCTTGTAGCGGTGGCTTCCTCGGCGGGGGCGGCTCTCGTGAGCATTCTTACCGGTCTTTACTCGTACGGCGTGCTCGGCGCATCCGAATCCCATCAGTCGATCGGTAACCTCGGCGCTTCGTGGGTGGGGCTCCGCCCGTTCGCGGACACCGCCTCAGCCATCGGCGATACGGTGCACTACGCGGCTACCGTGACGGACAAGAATGGCAGCATTCTCGTCGGTGCCCGCCCGACATGGACCACCGGCGACTCGACGGTTGCGAAGGTTCTGCCCGACGGCTCCGTCATCGCGAAGGGACCGGGCCGGACGATAGTGACCGTCGTGGTCGGGAAGTTCGTGGCGCACTCCCGATTCATCGTCCAGCAGAGGGTCGCGTCTGTACAGGTTACCCAGCCCGCCGGCGACACCGCCTTTACGATACCCGAGGGGGGTCGTGCTCAGCTGCATGCCCGGGCGCTCGATGCGCGCGGGTATAACATTGCGGGCCTCGTTACCAGCTGGCGGGTAGATGACACCACGGTTGCTGCCCTGGACACGGCGGGAGTCCTTACGGGCCGAAACGCCGGCCGCACCGCAGTCCACGCGCGGATTGACGGCGTTTCCGGGCGTTCTGGCCTTTCGGTGGTGACCCCTGCGGCCACCCTCGGGGTCGTGGCCGGCACGGACCAGAGCGGTCTGGCGGGGGCTCCGCTCCCGCAGGCGGTCGTCGTCCGGGCACTCGACCGCCGCGGGAATCCGGTTTCCGGCAAAGCCGTCGAGTTCCGGCTGCGTGAAGGACAGGGGAGAGTGGAGCCCGCTTCGATACGCACCGATGCGGACGGGAGAGCGCGCGCCACGTGGACCCTTGGCAGCTATCCCGGCCGGCAGACTCTTCTCGCCTCGGTGGAGAATGTCGACAGCGCTCTGAGCATCGTAGCTGAGGCGGAGCCGGTCGCGGAAAATACAAGGATTTCTCCCATCG
>DASTTD010000021.1:0-2900 GCA_035760325.1 Gemmatimonadaceae bacterium | reverse complement strand
CTCAGCAGCCGCGACGTAGCCTGCGCCGCGGCCATCACGATCGGCACGAAAAACGGGAGCGCCAGCATCGGCAGCAGCAGCTCCGCGAGGCGGGTGTTCACGGCCATCGCGCTGAACAGTGTCCCCACCGCAACCAGGCCGATCGCCGCCAGGAAGGCGATCGCGAGCAGCGGCAGTGCAATGCCGCCCAGCGGAAGATTGTAGAACACCGCGAGCGCAGGCACCGCGATCAGCTGCACCGCCGCGACGAAGACGAGGTTGGCGATCGCTTTCCCGATGAAGATCGCCTCGCGGCTCACCGGCGAAGCGAGCAGTCCATCCATCGCGTGGTCGGCGGATTCCACCGCGAACGACCTGTTGAGACCGAGAATCCCGGAGAAAGTGAAGATGACCCAGAGAACGCCGGGTGCGAGGTCGATCGCCGCTACGGCGGTCGGGTCCCAGGCGTAATAGAAAATCACCAGCCCGAGCAGCGCGAACACGACCGCCGAGAAAAACGCGCTTCTCGTCCGGAACTCGATGGATAGATCCTTCCGCGCGATCAGCCACGCCGCGGCGATCGTCTCAGACACCGGATCCCACCGCCGCGCGATAGGTCGCCGCATAGGACGTCTCGTCGACGGCGTTCTTTTCGTCGAACCTGACGAAAGACCCCGCTTTCATTACGGCGGCGTGCGTCGCCAGTGAGAGTCCTTCGTGAAGATTGTGCGTGACGATGATCACCGCCGTCCCTCTGGCGGTCAGCTCCCGCAAGAGAGACGTCAGCGCGCGCGCGCCGTTGTCGTCGAGGCCGCTGTACGGCTCGTCCGCCAGCACCAGCCGCGGCAAATGCACCATCGCGCGCGCGATCGAAACGCGCTGCTGCATCCCCCGGCTCAAAGCGCGCACCAGTGTGTCGCCGCGGTCGAGCATCGACATCCGCTCGAGAGCGTTGTCGACGCTCGCCCGCCCGCGAATCCCGTACAGCCTTGCCGCGAAGGCCACGTTCTCGCGCGCCGACAGCGCATCGTAGAGCATTGTGTGGTGGGATATCAATCCGATACGAGAGCGGGCAGGAGGGCCTCCTGGAAGCGTGATGCCGGCGACCCGCGCGGTTCCGGCCGAGGGCTTGAGCAGCCCGGCGAGCACGCGGAGCAGCGTCGTTTTCCCCGCTCCGTTCGGCCCGAAGAGCGCAAGGCACTCACCTGCGCGCAGGGAAAAGGAGACTTCGGACACCGCTCGTCTCGGGCCGAAGGAGCGGCCGAGTCCAGCGGCCTCGAGTAACGGCGCGTCGGCGCTCGGGCTCACGGCTCTCATGTGCCTAGAACTTGCCACTCTGGCGAGAGAGGCGCAAAACACCGTATGCTTTTTACGCCGCCACTCCCGCGCTCTCCAATGAGGACGAATGAGCGACATCGACGTTCTTCTCCAGGAAAACCGAAAATTCGCGCCGGATCCGGCCTTCGCCCTCACGGCTAACGTCTCGTCGCCAAACGTCTACGAGACCGCCGGACGTGATTATGAGAAGTTCTGGGCGGACCAGGCGCGCGAGCTGGAGTGGATCAGGCCGTGGGATCAGGTGCTCGACTGGAAGCCGCCCCACGTGAAATGGTTCTCCGGTGGAAAACTCAACATAGCCGCCAACTGCATCGACCGGCACGTGCGTGGACCGCGCCGCAACAAGGCGGCGCTCATCTGGGAGGGCGAGCCTGGCGACACCCGGACGCTGACCTACTGGGACCTGTACCGCGAGGTGTCGAAGTTCGGCAACGTCCTCAAGAAGCTCGGCGTCAGGAAGGGCGATCGCGTCGCGATTTACCTGCCGCTGATTCCCGAGGCGGCGATCGCAATGCTGGCGTGCGCGCGCATCGGCGCGATTCACTCAGTCGTCTTCGGAGGATTCTCCCCCGAATCTCTGCGCGACCGCATCAACGACGCAGAGGCAAAAGTTCTGATCACGGCCGACCGCGGCTACCGGCGGGGCCAGGTGATTCCGCTCAAGCGAAACTCGGACAAGGCACTGGAGGAGACTCCGTCGATCGAGCACGTGGTGGTCGTCCAGCGCAGTCCCGGCGCGGCCGGAGACGAGGGGTTCGCGGAAATGCGCGAGGGACGCGACGAGTGGTGGCACCGCGTCATGCACGACGCCCCCCTCGAGTGCGAGCCCGAAGTCATGGACGCCGAGGATGTGCTCTACATCCTCTACACGTCCGGAACCACCGGGAAGCCCAAGGGAATCGTGCACACCACCGCGGGATATCTGACCGGAGTCGCGACCACCACGAGGATGGTGTTCGACCTCAGAGAAGAGGATGTGTTCTGGTGCACCGCTGACATCGGCTGGGTTACCGGACACTCCTATCTCGTCTACGGCCCTCTCGCGAATGGAGCGACGTGCGTGATGTATGAGGGTGCGCCCGACTGGCCCGAGAAAGACCGCTTCTGGGATATCTGCGAGAGACGCGGCGTGACGATTCTCTATACTGCGCCGACCGCCATCCGCGCATTCATGAAGTGGGGCGACGAGCATCCGGCCAGGCACGATCTGTCGCGGCTCCGACTGCTGGGATCGGTCGGAGAGCCGATAAATCCGGAAGCCTGGATGTGGTATCGCGAGCACATTGGCGGGAATCGTTGCCCCATCGTCGACACCTGGTGGCAAACCGAGACTGGCGCGATTGTGATCTCACCGTTGCCTGGACTCACAGCGACCAAACCCGGCAGCGCGACTGTCGCTCTCCCCGGATATTCGGCGGAGCTGCTGGATTCGGCCGCTCAGCGAATAGACGTCGGTGGCGGGTTGCTGGCGCTCACGAAACCCTGGCCGTCGATGCTCAGAACCATATGGGGCGACGATGCGCGGTACGTCCAGACCTACTTTTCGAAGTGGGAGGGGCGGCCGGACCTCTATTTCCCCGGCG
>DASTTD010000020.1:0-4854 GCA_035760325.1 Gemmatimonadaceae bacterium | reverse complement strand
TTGCCGGCGAACGTCCAACACGATGCACCTCAGCCAGTGGCGACGATGGGATTCCCGCCATTGTATCAGGGTCCCACCGCGGGTGCCCCAGCCACACGCCGCGATTACGTTCGCATGCTCGAGCGAGCGGATGAGGGCGTGGGACAAATTCTCGCTGCGCTCGAACGGACGGGTCTCAGCAGGAACACGCTGGTCATTTTCACGAGTGACAACGGCGGCGAGTGGCTCTCTCGCAATGCGCCGCTCAGCAATCGGAAGAGCACTCTTTGGGAAGGCGGAATTCGTGTCCCCTTGATACTCCGTTGGCCGGGACGCCTTCCGGCTAACACTACCTCGGCGCAGGTGGCGATCACGATGGATTTGACGGCGTCCATTCTCGCCGCCACCGGCGCCACGGTTCCGACCACCTACAAACCCGACGGACTCGATCTTCTGCCCACGTTGAGTGGTCGGTCGCCGATGGTCGAGCGGCAGCTCTTTTGGCGCGTCAAGCGCCCACACGAACAACGGGCAGTAAGATCCGGACCTTGGAAGCTCCTCCAGGATGGCAGGAATTTCTACCTCTTCGATGTGGCGCAGGACCCTGGCGAGCGCCATGACCTGACCTCGGCCCGTCCGGAACTGGTGCGCAGCCTGAACGCCGCACTCGACGCGTGGGAAAAAGATGTTGCGACGCAAAGTCGGGTAACCAGTGGAGATCGCCCCTGATTGCATCTGAATCGCAGCCTGACCAACATTGCAGCTGGCAAGCACTTTTCGGATGCGGCTTCGCCGCAATGGTGATACTGTGCTTGCAGTTGAACTAAGGCGTTAGACGGCGCGGGGTGTCACCGGCTTCCGCCTATTTCCACACAGAACGTCGCTCGAGAAACCGGGCGAGCTCCTGTCTTTCCAACCGACGGAGGTATGACATGACGAAGCGAACCATCACCACATTGCTGCTGGTCCTGAGCTGTGTCTTAACCTACGCGTGCGCGCAGGCCCCAGCGCGGGACTCAGCGGCCGAGGCAACCGTCCGCGCGCTCGACGACCAGGAGCGCCTCGCGGCCCTCAACCAGGACTATGCGGCGCTGGAGCGCCTCTGGTCCGAACACATCATCGTCAATGCGCCGTTAAACCAGATCTTGCCAAACCGGAGCGCCCTTCTTGACTACTTTCGCAAGGGAATGACGACTCGCTCTTCATTCGAGCGGAGTATCGAGCAGGTCCGTGTTGATGGGGACATAGCCATTATAATGGGCGCCGAGACGATTAAGCCGATCGGCAACGCGCCGCGGGCGGGACAGACGGTGCAGCGCCGGTTCACCAACATCTGGAAGAAGGAAGGTGACACATGGCGCCTCTGGGCGCGGCACGCCAACAACGTGATCCCGGCGCCAGCGGCCGCCAAACCCAACTAGCGGGATGCCAACGCGCGGTCAGTGCGAGGACCCGAAGGATCCGAAGCAATCGTGTCGCCCATGAGCCACCCGATTGCCGCGGCGAAGTGCGATCATGTGCCGCCGCGGCTGAAACGCGGGACGTTAGGCGCAAACACACTTTACTCTTCGAGAGGAGGCTCTGCGATCACCGGACGTGTCGAAGCTATCTGGATCAAACGCGCGCATCGCGCGCCAATGGATAGCGCGGAAGAAGCAACCCTCGTCGCGGGTCAGGGTCTTGCCGGCAGTGTTGATCGGAGCCGCCGCCGGCAGGTGACGCTGCTCGAATCCGCGGCATGGGCTGCGTGCTTGGCAGAACTTGGCGTGCACAAGGATCCCTCGCTTCGCAGGGCCAATATCCTCCTTGGTGGAGTCAGGCTCGCCTTCACCCGCGGCCGCGTTTTGGTTATAGGGGACACGCGGCTTGCGATCGGAGGTGAGCTGACCCCTTGCGAGCGCATGGATGATGTGACGCCTGGCCTGCAAGCCGCCCTCCGCCCGGATTGGCGCGGCGGTGTGTTCGCGCAGGTGCTCACTGGCGGCGTTATTCGTGTTGGAGACCCTGTCGACTGGGACGCGGCGGTCCCGCTACTCGGCCATGCGGCGCAGTCAC
Organism: Gemmatimonadaceae bacterium; assembly: GCA_035760325.1. Classification (GTDB taxonomy): domain Bacteria; phylum Gemmatimonadota; class Gemmatimonadetes; order Gemmatimonadales; family Gemmatimonadaceae; genus UBA4720. The sequence goes on along the minus strand of DASTTD010000020.1, from coordinate 2,820 downwards.
CCTAACGTGGATCGGTTCACGCACGAGCATCTCGTATACCGTTGGAAGCAGGCTGGCCGACTTGCAGCAGCGGTACTGCTCGGCATCGCCTGTGCGCCGGCCGCTTCGCGAGCCCCGCAAGCCGATCAGGCCCCGGTCGAAGCAGGGTTGTGGGACGCGCACACCCACCTGTCGTACTATGGTGAGGCTGCGCTCGACAGTCTGCTCGCTCACGGAGTAGTGGCCGTACGCGATTGCGGCGGCGATGCGCTCGAGCTCAGACGTTGGCGAGACGAGATAGCCGCCGGCAAGCGAAAGGGTCCGCGCATCTACTTCTCCGGTCCGGTGATCGACGGTCCGAAGGACGCGCGATACCGGTTGACTCTGACCAGTCCCTATCAAGCCCGAGCGGCCGTTGATTCGCTGGCATCATTGGGTGTCGATTTCATCAAGACACACAATGCCCTGCCTCGTGCGGCGTACTTCGCCGTGCTGCGGGAGGCGAAGCGACGCGGGCTCAAGGTAGCGTCGCATGTCCCCCGCGGCGTGCCGGCATGGGAAGCGGCCGATTCGGGCGCCAGCAGCATTGAGCACGCGGCCGAGTCCATGGTCGCGAGTCCGATCTACGCCGGATTCGCCACAGATGTCGACCAGGCAATCGCCTGGTGGCGATCGCCGGCCGGCGATTCGGCAATCGCTCACCTCGCCAGAATCGGAGTCGCGCTCACGCCGACGCTGGTCGCCTACCGCGCCGGCGCTCTCCGGCAGCACTCGCCCCAGATGCGTGAAGACCGTCTCCGTGTTCTTGAGTTTCTCAAAGAGCTCACGGGGCGCATGCATCGCGCAGGTGTCCCCATCCTCGCGGGCAGTGACTTCGCCACACCGCTCCCACTTCTCGCGCCGGGACGGTCGCTCCGGGAAGAGCTCGAGCTTCTGGTGGAATCCGGCCTCACCCGAAAGGAAGCGCTGGCTGCGGCCACTTCAAATCCCCGAGAGTGGTTCAACCGCTGATCACTTCAGCTCGCGGATGCGACTTTGTCGCAAGCGCTGTAACGTGTATGAAGTGAACCAAGGCGTTAGGCAACATGACTAGCACTAAATGTCGTGGCTTTTTCACTGGGGCATCGTTCTTCGAGAGGAGCGGTACCTCGAGGCTAAGTTTGGCGACGCCTATCGGTTGTATCAGGCAAATGTCCGTCATTGGTTATAGGTCGGCCGCGACGTCGGATCTCAGAAGCGAGGGCCCAATTTCGCTGGATTCGTTCTCGCACATATGCGCATGGTAGATTCCACAGCATGGCTGGCTCTGACCTCACTTCTGCTCACGATGCATCGAATCCCTCGCACATAACGCGGAGTGATTTGGCCGCTGTCGTCGAGGTGTACAGGCGGAAAAGCAAGAAATTCGACTCGCTACAGACCCTCGGTCTATGGGGTGGCCTTGTGCTCGGTTGGCTCCTCCTCGGTCTGCGGCCGGCGTTCGGTCTGATAGATGATTATGACCCCATGTTCTTTTTTGGTGGATGGGGAATCGGACTAACCGTAATGGGGGCCGCGGCATGGAATCGTCGAAAGGCATTCGCCGAACTGGACCTGCCGTGTGCGTCCTGCGGTACGCCGCTTCTGGGCCGGGGGAACCGGAAAGATGTGGTGTCGCGCGCCGAGCTCGTTATTGCGACTGGTGTGTGTCCGAGCTGCGGCAGCGAGTTCATCGCCCCCGCGGCCTAAAGGCGCCTGGCCGAAGCCCCGAGCCTGGCTCTCGCCCACCGAACGCTGACGATCACCATCATCCAGACGCCGACGATCGTCAGGCCGTACATCTCACGGGCTTCCTCGATGCGGATGTCCCGCATTTCCCACTCGTCGAAAAGCGAGCTGATGGGAACTTCGTGCGCGTCGTAATAAAGAGATCCTGCCCAGACGAGCGCGATAACCGCGAGCGTCACCGGGACCCAGGCGGACCCACGCCGCCGCATCTCCAATCCGCACACCGCAGCCGCGGCACCGTAAATACCGATCCACGCTAGTGGGTCGGGATCGTTGAGCTGCACAGCGGCTGAGAGCAGGAACATCAGCAGCAGGATCGCGTTCGCCAGCGTCCAGAAGCGTCCCGCCACTCCTAGGTTTCGACGCCTGCACGAGGGATTCGACGTACGCGGGTCGTTTCGTAAAGGAGCCAGACCGCAGCGACCAACAGGACTGGAGAGGACAGCACGCCCGGAGCCAACCACTCGCCAATCACAGAGACGGTGACGTGTCCGATCGCGTTCGCTACGTGCACCGTTCCGTAGATATATGCTGCGACGACCACCCAGCGGCGACCCGGCCGGATCAATGGCGTCAGCGCCGCCAATATCGCCACAGCGACGCAGAGGCCCGTAAGCCAGGCCGAAAAGGAGAAGACCGGTGGGAAAGGAAGTCCGCCGAATCTGTCGCGCAAGGCGAGCGCGGAGGCATTATACAAAGCGAGGAAATCGTGGGACGCCTCGTCCAGCACGTGAAGCGCGAACGCTGCGGTGAGCGCCCCCCACGCGAGCGGCCACCGATTGCGCAGCAGCGTAGTCATTGGTCCGCTCGTGTCGAAGGCTAGGTGCGATCTCCGCGCGTATAGGTTGCCACTTGAGTGGTGGTTGAGCGTTCAATCAACAATGTGGAGTACTTAGGTCACCTGTCAATCCGCTGGTCGTGCTCCCTCGAACCTTTTTGCCAATACGTGAGACCGTGCATTATTAAGTCAGCCAGCAGACTTCCTGGCGAACACCGCAAACCCGCCAGAGCATCCGTTATGATGATGACCATCGTTGAAGATCGAGCCCATGTCTGAACGACCGCTGAGTCGCC
>DASTTD010000019.1:0-2041 GCA_035760325.1 Gemmatimonadaceae bacterium | reverse complement strand
CATTGTGCGCAGCAGCTGCCGGCAGTGCTCCAGCTTGTCGGTGGCTTCCCTTTTTCTGCGATTGACGTCGGCTATAGCCCGACGCTGACGCCTCAGGTAGGCGAGCCGCCGCACGCGGTCCTCGCTGGCATTGTAGTCCAGCGGATTCGCCTGCGCTTCCAGCGTGTCGATCTCCTTCTCGACGGATTCGGCGGTTTCGTCGCCGGTGCTTCGATCCAGATCGGTCAGAGTCCCCGCCAGGACCTGCAGCTTTCTGAAGACCGCATCGGCGGACGCGGCAACTTCGGGGATCTGGTCGCGCTCGTCGGGTGACATCGTCAGCAGCTGGCGATGTATCTCTCTGTGGTCCGATTCCGCATCGCGCAGCGTGCCGCCGAAGCGCGTGTTATTGAAGGAGCGGGAGGGTATCCCCCCGGCAGCCGGGCTCAGGGTCGTTGCCGCGGATGTAGACCGCCGATATGTCTCGTACGGCGAGGTCGAGGGCAGGGGCGAGGCGGGAGAGAAAAGTCCCTGGCCTCTCGCCCGCGCGCGGGCGCGGACTTCGCTGCGTTTCTTTTCGTCGAAAAGCGCGCGCGCATCGTCGAGGGTCTCCGCGGCGACATCGAAGATGAGACGGTCGCGCGGCTGCCGGAATACATCCCGCCAGTCATAGCCCGCCGCCCACAGCTTCGAGTACTTGAAGGCGAGAAACACGGTCCACACGACCGTGAAGAACAGAAAATCACGGTCGCCGAAGATCGAGATCGGTACCAGAATCGCGTTGACCGCGATGTATGGGGCGAGCTTGCGACGGAACGCAACGACCATTGGCGCGTTCCATTTGCTGAGCTCCTCGTGAGTCGGCTCGAGCCGCGCGTAATTCGGAGGCGGCCCCTGCGTCGCGGCCTGATAGCGTTCGCGGAACGTGTCCGGCATTTCCCGCGTGCCAGGTCGTGCCGGCATATCAGATCGCTGTACCGGCGTCGCCGCGCGCGTCGCAAGAGTCGGCATTCCCGCGCCGCTCAGCGCGAGCGCGAACGCGGATGCGCTCGGGAACCGGTCCGCGGGATCTTTCTCGAGACACATCATCACCGCGCGCGCCAGATCCTGCGGCAGATCGGGCCACCGCTCGTCAACGGGAATCGGACGCTCCGACAGATGCTTCACCAGCATCGACGGCGTGTTGTTGGCCGTGAACGGCGGCTGTCCGCAGAGCATCTGGTAACCGACGACCCCGAGTGAATAGAGATCGCTGCGGCCGTCGATTGCGCGGTCTCCGGCCGACTGCTCCGGTGACATGTAGGCCGGCGTGCCGATGGCCATGCCCGTCGCTGTCAGCCTTGAATCACCCGTATCGGTGAGAGCGCGCGCGATGCCGAAATCCGTCACCATCGCGCGGCCTGTCTCCGCATCGAGGATGATGTTGTCCGGCTTGACGTCCCGGTGCACGACGTTGCGGTTATGCGCGTAAGCGAGCGCATCGGCGACTTCGCGAAGAACTCGCCGCACTTCGACCGGCGGCATGGGGCCGTGCAGCGCGAGCCGCTGGCCGATATTGTCGCCCGCGATGTACGCCATCACGAAGTAGACGAGGTTGTCCTTCTCTTCGACGGTGTAGATCGGAACGATGTTCGGATGACTCAGCTGCGCCGCCGTCTCGGCTTCGCGCAGGAACCGCTGCCTGATGTCCGCGCGGAAGCTCAGCTCCGGAGGTAAAACTTTGATTGCGATCTCGCGCTTGAGACGGCGATCGCGAGCGCAATACACGATCCCCATTCCGCCACGCCCGACCTCGCTCTCTAGCTCATAGTTTGCAGAGAGGATCTGAGCTACATGCGTCCCTAGCTCGTCGTCAGGTCGTATTGGCATGGCGCCGCGTCGAATCCGCAGGTCGGGTGTTGCAGTTCATGCCGGGCTGGCGTAAATCCACGAGAGCAAAAGATGCAGTAAGGGAAGGCCCTGGAGTAGTACCAAACAAGCATTTTGCCTTCGGAAACACAATGTCACAACGTCAGACACTTCCAGTTCTCCCATTGAGGGGAACGGTCATATTCCCCGGTCT
>DASTTD010000018.1:0-3765 GCA_035760325.1 Gemmatimonadaceae bacterium | reverse complement strand
CAGCTCACGGAGGCGGTGCGCCGCCGCCCCTACTCAGTTGTGCTGTTCGACGAGATCGAGAAAGCCCATCCCGATGTGTTCAACATTCTGCTCCAGATCCTCGACGACGGCCGGCTGACCGACTCGCAGGGACGCACGGTGGATTTCCGCAACACCGTGATAATCATGACGTCGAATATCGGGAGCACCTACATCCTCGAGCACACGGGTGAAGACCGCGCGGTCGTCGAAGCGCAGGTGATGGGAGCGCTGAGGCTGCACTTTCGCCCGGAGTTCCTCAACCGGGTGGATGACATCATCGTGTTCCGCCCGCTCGGTAAGGGCGAGATCGAGCACATCATCGAGCTGCAGCTGGCTAGGCTCGAGAACCTCCTCGCCGACCGAAAGCTGACGCTCAAGCTCACGCCCGAGGCGCGCGAAGTTCTCGCTACCGAAGGCTACGATCCGGCTTTCGGCGCCCGCCCTCTCAAGCGCGCGATTCAACGCCTGCTCCAGAATCCACTGGCGATGGCCGTTCTCGAGGGGCGCTTTCTCGAGGGGGACCACATCGTCGTTGGCATCGACCCGAAGGGCGAGCTCACCTTTACCAAGTCAGGCGAGCCAGCCGTTGCATCAAGGTAGCGGCGGCGGCGCAGCGGAACCGTTGCTCGCATCGTCGGCTGTCGAGCACGACAGGTACATTCGCAATGCCCTCGATCTCGCGCGGGATGCCGTCAGGCGCAACGAAGTTCCTGTCGGCGCGATCGTTGTGTGCGGTGGGGCAATCATTGCTGCTGCCACGAATCGAACCGTGCGCGATCAGGATCCGACGGCGCACGCGGAGCTGCTCGCTATCCGTGAGGCATCCGCAAAGCTGGAACGTTGGCGGCTCGACGACTGCACCCTTTATGTGACACTGGAGCCGTGCGCCATGTGCGCGGGCGCAATAGTGCTGTCCCGGATGAAGGGCGTCGTCTTCGGCGCGTGGGACGAAAAGGCGGGTATGGCGGGCTCGGTTGCAGATCTGCTCCGCCACCCGCGGCTGAATCACCGTCCGGAGGTTATGGGAGGAGTGCTGGCGGACGAGTGCGCCGCACTCCTCTCAGATTTTTTTCGCGCCCAGCGCTCATCTGAAATCGGAAAGCCGCCGACTTAGCACGCTCCGGTTCAGGCCGGAAGCTTTGCGACTTTTCCGAGAAAGAGAATGGTTCCCGAGAAGCGCTCGCGAATCACCACGAGAAATGGCCGGTCGGCGCGAAACGAGGGGGGCATCGAGACGACGCCGATTCCAACCACGGTTGCGGCGGCGGCTTCAGTTCCCGCTTCGTCCACGTCCACATAAGTCTTCTGCAAGACCTGGGTGATAAAGAGGTCGAGGCCAGCGGGCGACATTCGCGTGAAATCGGCGCTTCCCGGAGAAAATGGGAGCCTCATGCCGAGTTGCATCAGATCATCGTTGAGCTTGCGCTTCCATTCCATCCTGAACCGGGGCAGATAAACCTGAATGCTGTTTGGCTGAAGCGACCCGACAAGCGCCGCCCATTTGGTCTGATCGAACGATTCCGCGAAGATGTCAATGTCGGTGTTGTGCGGCATCACTACCGTCATCGTGAACGCCGAGTTTCCGTAGGGGAGATCGACAGCTGAATACTCCGGTGTGGAGACGTAGTCTACTCCTTTCTCTCTGGCCATCATCGGGACCATCGCGGTGGTTCCATCGGCGGCATGAAAGGGTGCATCGACCGTCTGCGCCTTGTCGAACTGCTTTTGCCAGGTCCCCTTGAAGTAGATCGCATTGATGAGGAACATCCTCTCATCCTCGCGAATCACGTCGAGGATGGCCGGAATTCTGGTGTTCGTCTGTTCGCTCACCCACGAGTTGACGGTTGATACCGCCGAGCTGCTCTTGAAATCCAGCGCCTCGACCCGCGCGTCGTAGTACAGCTTGCTCTCGTCGAGGAACGCAGCGTGGAAGGGAAAGCTGCGCTCGTACCAAATGGAGTTGGCAATGCGGAAATCAGTTCCTGGATCGAGGCCTCTGAGCAAAGTGATGAGCGATTTGTAGGCTTCATTTATCTCGGGCCGCGTAGCGGCGCCCAGTCGGAGCCCTGCGCGCATCTCCTCATAGGTGGCGCCGTTTGCGCCGTTCGACGTCATTCCCAATGCCATTGAAGCGCTCAAAGGCGAGATGAATACGTTGGCTTTGTGCTGATCAGTGTTCCCCACGCGGAACAAGTCGAAGGCGAAATCGTTGCTCGCTGTGATAATCTTGTTCTCGCTGGCCGTGAGATCGCGCGGTAACGCCGTGATCGGTGTTACAGGGGCCGTGGAATTGGTGCATGCCGCTCCAGAAAGCGCCACGGCTAACGTGATTGAACCAAGCAGTTTCATAAGGTCTCCGAGAAGAGGTCTAAGGAAGTGTCATTTTGCCCGCATATGGCGGGCCCGGGGCGGAGCGAGCTTCTTTGCGGTCGAACCCCTTGAAGAAGACGTGATTTCCCGAAATTTCTTCGAGACAGCCCGAAAGAGCCGCGGCTGATTGGCAGTCGTGTTGTTGCGACTGCGCGCAATGCCGGCATCCAGCAGGAGGCGCCAGCGGGCCGAGGTTTGCAGTAATTGGAATCGCCAAGCCGACAGGATCCTTCCATGAAAGCCCTCCTCGCCATCGCGATTTTGGCTGTCGCCGCCTGCCAGGTCGACCAGACCGGGCCAGCTCACCCGTCGATACCTACCCGGGCCGTGACCTCGACGGAGCCGGAAGGCCCGCCTGAACCGCGGTCCTTCGGGCCGGACACCTACACCACTGGCGTCTTTACCGGAACAGGGCGGCACAAGCTGGACTGCGTCGCCGCCGCTAATGGCGGACGCGTCTGTGATGGGTTCCTGCGGAGTTCTGTCGACAAAACCTATCTCGATGCACGGCTCGAGATCCCGCCCGGCACCGGCCCGTTTCCCCTCGTCACGCTCATTCACGGATATGGCGGAAGCAAGCGCAGCTCTGGTGATATCGCGTCCGACCTGGTGGTCGATGGTTACGCCGTGCTGCGCTATTCGACGCGCGGATTCGGAGACTCATGGGGTCAGGTGAACCTCGCCGACGTCAACGCCGAAATCGGTGACCTCCGCAGCATGATCGCCGAGGTTGTCGACGAAAAGGATTTCAATCTGGATCCGGGCAAAGTCGCGGTGACGGGCGCGTCGTACGGCGGAGGGCACTCGTGGCTTGCTCTGCTACAACCTGTTTTCGAGACGAAGAAAGGCAACACTGTTCGGATCGTAGCCGTCGCCCCAATTGTTCCGTGGACGGATCTCCTTTTCGCCCTGCTCCCGAACGGGCGGCCGCGCAACTCCATTGACGGACTCGGAGGATTGAAGCTCAGCTTCGTCAACGGCCTTTATGCCTCCGGGATTCGGGAGAACGCCGCTCGGCCGTATCCCAACTACCCCATGTACTTCGTCGCGTGGCACGCGGCGCTGAACGCAACGGAGCCAAACTCACTCGATCCTGTCTGGGATCAGATCGTCGATGGAGTGGCAGGTTATCGCTCGATCTGGTGGCGGCAGGATTTCTGGACGACGATCGCGCAGAACCGTGTTCCGATCTTCCAGGTGCAGGGTTTTACCGACGATCTGTTCCCCGTCCCCGAAGCCAAGCGGATGCTGTTGGCGCTCAAGAGCATCGACCCCGGCTATCCAATCGTCTCCTACTTTGGTGATCTGGGACATCCGCGGGCGAGCAACCGGCCGGCGGAAATGCGGTACGTTCTCGATCTGATCCGCTCATGG
>DASTTD010000017.1:0-3914 GCA_035760325.1 Gemmatimonadaceae bacterium | reverse complement strand
TTGCCGATTCCGAACGCCGCGACCGCCGTCAGCAAGGCGAAGATTCCGCCGAGCCAGCCGAGCCCGCGCTTCTTCAGCGTGTACATCGCCCCGCCGCGCATGGTGCCTGACGCATCCCGCTCGCGATAATGCAGCGCGATGACGATCTCGGCGTATTTCGTTCCCATGCCGAGCAACCCGGAGATCCAGAGCCAGAAGAGCGCGCCCGGACCGCCAAGCGTGATCGCGGTCGCGACGCCGGCGATGTTTCCGACGCCGACGGTCGACGCGAGTGCCGTCGCCACTGCCTGAAAAGGCGTGACGTTTCCCTTGCCCGCCGTCCGGTTCCGCAGCTTGCCAAGCACTTCGCCCAGCGCGGTGCCGAGGTGCCGGAACTGCACGCCTCCTGTGACGAACAGCAACAACACTCCAGTGCCCATCAGAAGGATGAGCATCGGCGGGCCCCAGACGAGGGCGTTCAACCAGCTGTTGGCGCGCGTAATGGAATCGATCATTTGTGGGTGTCAGTGGAAGCGGTACCGGCCAGAGGACGGGTCGAATTTACGGCTCGCGCCGGCGTTTCGGAGGGTCAGTCATGCGGGGGCCTGACACCGAGAGGCTCAGCCGGTAAGGAGGCCAGGGCACTGCGCTTCGGCGACCTTGTAATTCGGTCGAGAACTGCCATGTTGTATCCGAATATTCCCACTTTTCGAGAGGAGACACACCATGCCCACCAGAATAAAACCCGTCACCATCGGCCAGGCGCAGGACCCCGCTATCGACGGAATCCTCAAGTTTTCCCTTGGCGGGTTCGGTGATACCCAGATGTTCGGCGTGCTGGCGCGCCGGCCGGAACTGCTCAAGAGAGTGGCGGCGCTGTTCGGGTATTACCTCGGCGGCGAAGGTGGTCTTCTCGAGCCCGACCTGCTCGAGATCGTGAGGCTGCGCGGCGCTCATCTCAACGCCTGCACCTATTGCGCGACAGTCAGACTCATTCCCGTGCAGGACAAGGTGAGGCCGAAGGAAAGAGCGATCGGCGTTAGAGACATCAGCGGCATGTCGAAGGCCGAGGCGCTGGAGAATGTCGCCCCGGTTCAGTTCGATCAGCTGACTCCGCGACAGGCGGTAGCAGTGGAGCTGGTCGACAAGCTCGTCACCGACTCACACGCGGTTGACGATGCTTTCTATGCGCGGCTCAGGGAACAGTTCTCCGAGGAGGAGATTATCGACCTGGTCGTGGCGAGCTCACTTTTCACTCTGGCGGGGACGTTCAACACCGTCGTTCGGCTCGACACCGACGAAGGCGGCGCCTACCCGGGCGTTCTGAGTTACGAGGCCCAGGACAGCACGGCCGCTGTCTTCGCATGAGTCCGACACGGACGAGTTGATACCGGGGCGCTCTCACCCTGGCGCCCCTGATGGAATCATCGGCGACATTTTCTCCCATCAGCCGCGTGACTAACGCCGCGGCTGATGCTGTTCGCTGCAGGGTACTGATCGCTCTCTCCCACCAGCCGAAATAGCTTCTGGCGATTAATGTACGGGATTCGAACGCGCGGCAAGAACTGAAGTCTGCGCTGCCGAACAGCGACGGACTCGAACAACCTGACTCGAGCCCAGCACGCGGCAATGCCGGAAGCTTGCTGGCACTGCTCGTCTTCGTCGCGCTGCTCGCCGCACCCCTCGGCGGCTTAAGTCCGGAAGCGCACCGGCTCGCCGCGATCATGGGAGCCGTCGTCATCCTCTGGATAACCGAGGCGCTCCCACTGCCGGTGACGGCAATCATGGGCGCCGTCGCCTGCGTCGTGCTGCGTGTGGCCCCCGCGCGCGATGTGTTCGCTCCGTTCGCGGACCCGCTGATGTTTCTCTTCATCGGGTCGTTCATCCTCGCGCGCGCGATCATGCTCCACGGTCTCGATCGCAGGGTCGCGTACGCGGTGCTTTCGCTCCGTGTCGTCGGCGCGAGCCCGACGCGGATTCTCTTCGCTTTCGGCGCGGTCACCGCGGCGATCTCGGGGTGGATATCGAACACCGCGACGACCGCAATGATGTTCGCCATCGGCATGGCGATACTCGCGTTCATGCGCGACGCGGCGAAGCGTGAGGGGCGTAAGCTCGACCCTCGCTACGCGACGGCGCTGATGCTGATGACATCCTTCGCGGCTTCAGTCGGCGGGCTCGCGACTCCCATTGGCACGCCACCCAACGTCATCGGCCTCGGATTCATCCGGCAGCTCACCGGAACTGAATTGCCGTTCTTCAAGTGGATGCTGCTGGGAGTACCAACCGTGATCGTCATGCTCATCGCCGTCTTCCTCGTGCTCGGCAGAGCGGGAAAAAGCGCGAGCGCCGGAGTAGTCGAAGGCGCCGGCATGCTCGAGCGCGAGCACGAGCGGCACGGCAGCTGGTCGATTGCGGAGAAGTCGACGGTAATCGCGTTCTCGGTGACGGTCTTCCTCTGGATTCTGCCCGGCGTCTTCGCCGTGATTTATGGCGATACGAGCCCACAGTATACCGCGCTAACCGCGCGGATTCCCGAAGGAGTCGCCGCACTGGTCGGAGCGTGTCTGCTTTTCGTTCTGCCCGGCAATCAACAGGGGAAGGCGATCACCTGGCGCGAGGCGGCGAAGATCGACTGGGGAATCGTGCTCCTCTACGGCGGCGGATTCGCTCTCGGTGTTCTTTCCTTCACGACTGGCCTGGCCGAGACGATGGGACGAGGAGTTCTTGGGATTCTGCCCGCGAGCGGTGAGACGGGACTGCTGATCGCGTCCACCATCATGGCTGTCATCCTCTCCGAAACCACCTCCAACACCGCCTCGGCCAACATGATCGTGCCGGTCGTGATCTCGATCGCCGTTGCGGCCGGCGTGGATCCCGTGGTGCCCGCGCTTGGAGCCACGTTTGGCGCCAGCATGGGATTCATGCTACCGGTATCCACGCCGTGCAATGCCATCGTCTACGGATCGGGATACATCCCACTCCGGACGATGATGAAATACGGAGTGATGGTCGACATCGTAGGAGTGGTCGTCATCGTCACGGTGCTTAAGGTTCTCTTCCCGCTCGTACGCTGATCGGTTAACTCTGGCGCTTCTGGTGCCCTACAATATGTTTGCCTCGGCACTCGAGCCATCCATCCAGCCGCTAGGAGCAACTATGACTGCGCGCAACCTCATCCCGGCCCTTGCTGCCGCTTGCCTGATCACACTCGGCTGCGACAGAGCTCCTACAGATTCCCTGAGCCCGGGCAGTCCTTCCTTTATTACTTACGGCGAGCTCGACGGCAACGCCCATCCGGCGGTCGTCCTCGTTCTGATGGATGTCGCGGGAGAGCCGGCCTTCCTCTGCTCCGGTACGCTCATCGCCCCGACAGTGGTGCTGACCGCGGGACATTGCGCCGGCGAGCCCGGCGAGTTCAGTGGCATCCGCATTTATACCGAAAGCGATGTCGAGAACGGGAATAACAACTTCCCGTTCGGCGGACCCAACACCGTCGAAGCCGCGTCATGGCAGGCACATCCGCTCTATACCAATAGAGCATTCTTCCTCCACGACGTCGGAGTCATCCAGCTGACCAAGGCCGTCAAGCTTTCCGCCGCCCAGTACGGAAAGCTCCCCGCTGTAAATCAGCTCGATGCGCTTCAGCCCGGCAACGCCACGCGGTTCACCGCGGTCGGCTACGGCGTCCAGAGGATCAACCCCGTCTTCATTCAGCACGAGCTCATCCGCATGAGCGCCGAGCCTCACCTGATCCAGATCAACACCCCGGGCTTTACAGGAGACTTCTCCCTCCTGCTGTCGAACAACGCATCGACCGGCGGCACCTGCTTCGGCGACTCCGGCGGCCCGAACTACCTTGGCAACAGCAACGTGATTGCCGGGGTCACCTCGTTCGGGCTCAACGGATCTTGCGGCGGGACCGGGGGAGTTTT
>DASTTD010000016.1:0-3349 GCA_035760325.1 Gemmatimonadaceae bacterium | reverse complement strand
CCGCGAGATATTGTAAACCAGGCTCTCTTTCCGCGGCCGCAATCGTACGGGCATACGTGGCCGTGGTATGTGTGACGCCATTGTCCATGTACGCGCGCACCGTGACCGCCTGAAACACCGAAGGCATTCCCCCGATGTGATCCGCGTGCCCGTGCGACGCCACCACCAGATCCAGCGTATCTATTCCTTCCCTTCGCAGAATGCCGGCAACGAGATACGCATCGGGCCCGGCGTCTATGAGGATCCGCTTTCCCTCAGGGGTGGTAATCAAGGCAGCGTCGCCCTGGCCGACATCGAGCTGCCGAAGGCTGAGCTCTTCCTGCCGCGGTGTCTGAGGAGCCGGTGTGGGGCTCTGCGTATCCGCGGGTTGGGCAAGTACCACCGATGCCAGGATGACCAACCACTTCATCAATGTTCTCTCCCGCCTCTGACTACGCGTCCTGAGTTGACCGTTATTGAGTTATCCGTTGTTGCGTTCGCGTTTGCAGTAACTCAACAACGGAGAACGCAACAACGGTAAACTCAAAACTCAAAAAGCAACTCTGACGCCCGTTCGATCCATGCTACCTGCGGTTCCCCCATTCGACGAGCGGAGCATCGGTAACCGCGGCCTGCACCGCATCCGCGACGTCACGCCGCAGCGCTTCGTGCCGCATGTTGCCGCGCGTCGGGTTGACGCGATTGGTCAGGATTACCACGAACAGGCCGCGCTCCGGATCGACCCAGATGCTGGTGCCCGTGAATCCCGTGTGACCGAAGGAGCGCGGCGCAAAGTATCGACCCGCGCTCGAGCGCGGCGTCGGCGTATCCCAGCCGATCGCGCGGCTGCTGCGCCGCGATTGTCGAGCGGTCCAGCGCGCCACCGTCGGAGCCTGAATCAGCCGCACATCGCCGTGCCGTCCGTTGCTCAACAGCATCTGGCCGAACGCGGCCAGATCGCGCGCGGAGGAAAAAAGACCCGCGTGTCCGGCGACACCGCCGAGCGCGCACGCGTTCTCATCGTGCACGATGCCGTGCACGTGCGTGCGCCGATAGACCGTATCCATCTCCGTCCTGGCGATGCGCGCCAGCAACGGATGGTCCGCGCGAAATGTTGCGGTGCAGGAACTGTCCGCTGGAATCGTCCCCGCCAGGAGCGGATTGTAGCCCGTATCGCGCATACGCATTGGCTGCCACACTCGGCTCGACAGGAACTGGTCCAGTGGCTGCCCGGCGATGCGCTCGATGACCAGCCCGGCGAGCACGAAATCCCAGTCGCTGTAGACGGTGCTGTCACCAGGCGCATATGCTAGCGGCCGGGTATTTATCTGACGGATGTACGCCGCGCGGCCCCGGGTATCGCGCCATAACGCCGCAAACGCCTCGAAGCCACCAGTGTGCGTGAGCAGCATTCGGGTGGTAATGCCCGCTTTTTCCCGCGCGTCCAGCTCCGGCAGGTACGTGCGGATCGGCGCGTCGAGGTCGAGCCTGCCCTCGTCCTCGAGGATCATGGCCGCCGTCGTCGTGGCGATGACTTTCGTCAGCGAGGCCATGTCGAAGAGCGTCGAGTCGGTGATCGCGGGCGCGTTGGGCGCGTGGTCGATGCGCCCATAGCCGCGCAAATGCACGATCTTGCCCCAGCGCCCAACCGCAACCGCAACGCCCGGCGCCGCGCCCTGCGCGATACCGGCTGACACAATGGAGTCGAGCCGAACACCGAGGTCGGGAGCCATCCCGGCATTCGTCTCGTCCGCCGGCACGACCAGCGTCACCGGCGGAAGGTGGACCGGCGTATCGACAGGCGCCGTGGCGCACCCGCCAAGCAGCGCGGAAAGCGCGCCAAGCCTACCAACCTTCATGACTGAAAACATCCCCTGAACTTAGTCCGCAGTTCGCAGTTAGTAAGCGATCCGCAGTTAGTCAGCGATCCGCAGTTAGTCAGCGATCCGCAATTAGTCCGCAGTCCGCAGTTAGTCAGCAGTTCGCAATATCACCTAGTCCGCAGTCCGCAATTTCCCCCAATGCCTCCCCCAGATCCGCGCAAAGATCCTCGACCGATTCGATCCCCACCGACAACCTGAGCAGCGACTCGGAGATCCCTGCTCTCGCCCTCGCTTCCGCATCCATGGACGCGTGCGTCATCGTCGCCGGATGCGCCACCAGACTCTCCACTCCCCCCAGCGATTCTGCCAGTGTAAAGTGCCGCAGTCTGTTCACCACTCGTTCGACCGCGGCGAGCCCACCTCTCGTCTCAAAGCTGATCATCGCTCCGAACCCGAGCTGCTGCCTGCACGCGAGCTCATGACCCGGATGACTCGAAAGCCCGGGATAGTAGACCCGCTCCACCGCTTCGTGTCCCGCGAGAAAATCGGCAACGGCCCGCGCATTCCCCTCGTGCACTCGGATCCTCGCCGAGAGTGTTCGGATCCCTCTCAGAGTCAGATAACTATCGAACGGCGCGCCGGTCACACCCAGGCAGTTGGCCCACCACCCGAGCTCGGCGGCGAGCTCGGGGTTGGCTGCAACCACCGACCCGCCAACAACATCGCTGTGCCCGTTCAGGTACTTGGTGGTGGAATGCACTACGATGTCCGCTCCGAGCTCGAGCGGACGCTGGAGCGCGGGCGAGAGAAAAGTATTGTCGACGACCACCAGGCTTCCGGCGGTGTGCGCCTGCGCGCAGACACTCCGGATGTCCGTGATGCGCAGCAGCGGATTGCTGGGCGTCTCCACCCACACGACCCGCGGGACGGGCGCGAGATCCTGCCACGTCGAATCGTCGCTGGTGAGATCCGTGAACGCGACGTCGAAGTGACCACGCGCGGCAAGTGACCTGAGCAGTCGCTGGGTTCCACCGTAACAATCGTGGGCCGCCACGACCAGATCGCCGGGCTTTACCAGCGTCTGTAGCACCAACGCGACCGCCGACATCCCCGTGCTGGTGACTACCGCGCCCGCACCTCCCTCGAGATCCGCGATCGCCGCAGCCAGATTGGAGCGCGTTGGATTTCCCGATCGGGTGTAGTCGTAAGTCCGCGGATGGTTGAAGGACTCGAACGCGAAAGTCGCCGAAAGGTGAAGCGGAGGGACCACCGCTCCATGCTCGACGTCGGATGCGATCGCCGCGCGCACGGCTCGTGTGGTGAAATCAGGCGTGCGAGCCGATCCAGTCGTCAGATCCGGCGTTACGTCTGCTGTGGCAGTTTCCTCTGCGAGCGTTGGCATCGGAGATATCACTCTGGGTTCAGGTAGGATGGAAGTCATTGTCTGCTCACGGCGTCCGCAATGAACGGAGCCATCTGGTCGCTGTCGTTCAAAAACGAATCGTGCCCATGCACCGAGCTGAGCTCGATGAGCTCCGCGTTCGCAC
>DASTTD010000015.1:0-3763 GCA_035760325.1 Gemmatimonadaceae bacterium | reverse complement strand
GAGCGGGCTGCTTCGTTAGTGAGCCTGGTCCATCCTCCCTGTAGTCCGGCGGCCAGTCCCGGCGCCAGCCCGGGGACGAACAACGTGCGCCACAACCGGTGTGGTGTGCGCCATATCGGAAACGCGAACGTAGCCTGACTGCGGAGAAGAACCGCGCGGTCGCCGGCGAACTCCTTGTAGTCGTAGCCGGGAAGAGTTCCGCTGCCGCCGAGCTCGAAGAGCTTCTGTGCGGGAATGCTGATGCCGTTCGCGTCGCCCGTGATCGCGGTGGCGGTTCCGCCCACCACGCCACCGCCGTCCGCCTGCAGCGAGAGTCCAAGCGGACCGAAGTATTTTCTGGCGGCGAGCAGGAGCTCGAGGCGATGCCATTCGAGCTGGCCGCGTCCGACTTCGTAGTGCAGCCGCGCGCCGAGCCCGGGCTGGACGAAGTCGCCGCTGACGCCGGGATGCACTTCCGCCTCGAAGATTCCGAGCGCGTAGGTTCCCTCGTCGGCAGCTCGATTCGGCCTGAAGGTTCCGCCGCCACCGACCCCTTTCTCGAGCCGTGCGATTTCAGGCCGGTCTGATCCGGCGCCGAACTGAACCGTAACCAGATAGTTGTCTGGAGAGATGATCGTTCTCGTGATCTGCGCGAGCGCGACGCGCCGGTCGACGTAGTCGAAGTCGTCGATCGAGCCGAACATCGCGGCGAGTCCGCCATTCTCCGGATTGAGCGGCGGAATGAAGTCGTTCGTGTTCGACAGGCGACGCTCGCCGCGGATGCCGGTCGTCCAGGGATCGCGACGGTAATTGATGTGCGCGCCCCCGCGCACGGTTTCTTCTGTCCACGCCCAACCCGTCGAGCCGCCGAAGGTCAAACCGGGGGCGGCGTCACGCATGCGAAGATTGAGCTCGAGGCCGGTGAAGAGGCCCTCGACGCGATTGTAGCGGAAGATGTTGTCGGTTCTGGTGGGCGCGAGGTCGAGGCGTGGACGTCCCGTTGGTCGCCATGCATCGGGTGCGACGTCCTCGAAGTCGTTGGCATCGACGTTTGTCGTCGCGGTGCCGAGCGAGGCCATCCAGTCGCCGAACCGGCTCACGCTGTCGGACGGCGCCCAGGTGGTGGTTTGGGTGGTCGCGCGCATCCTCGTCGCGGTGTCGGGTACGCCGCTCGTTTCTACGTTGTGGTCGGAGAAGCGTGAAACGACGCGCATGACTCCGCGCACCTGGCCCAGCATCGCGAAGGTCGAGTGGAGCTCGGTGCGCTGGTATGCCGGGAGCCAGTATCGTCCATCGATCTCGGCGTTGACGAACTCGACGAACACTACCCCAGTGAGGCCGGGCACTGGTGAAAGAGTTGGCCGGCCTCTCCTGGAGAGAATTACGAATTGCCCGCGCATGCGGACGATCTGTCCGCGGTTGACGTCGAGGTCCATCTCGCCCTCGAACGCGGCGAGTCGGGAAGCATCGCCGAGTCGAGGAGTGACGTTAATGCGAACGAG
The DNA here is from genome assembly GCA_035760325.1 of Gemmatimonadaceae bacterium. Taxonomy (GTDB): domain Bacteria; phylum Gemmatimonadota; class Gemmatimonadetes; order Gemmatimonadales; family Gemmatimonadaceae; genus UBA4720. The sequence goes on along the minus strand of DASTTD010000015.1, from coordinate 2,282 downwards.
CGGGATCGAGCGGGCGGCGCTCTGCATGACGACCACCGTGTCACCGCCGGAGAAGCGATAGTAGCGATCCCGATCGTAGGAGAATGGATGTACGGCAGTGATCCAGTTGCCTCCGCTTCCTCTTCTGGGCCGCGCGTTCGGATCGGGAGGAGGTCCCAGCTGAACTCCGAGCTGAAGTCGATCGCCGTAAAGGGAAGGGATGGTCCAGCCGTGAACGAAGCTCAGCGCGGAGACGGGAGAGCCAACGCTCTGCGACCGGTAGCCGACGACCCGCATGTCGTACTTGCCGTCCCGGCTCCATTGCACGTTCGATGCGATCTGCTCGATCTGGCCCGCCCGCTCGCGGCCCAGTGTGTCGCGGATGTTGATCGAGAACTCCGATTCCACTCTCGCATCGTACGCCCTCAGCTCGGCCGGAGCGGTGCGGTTGGCGAGAGCGGCTCGCGCGACGAGGTCGCGGACGTGGACAGACGAGTAAACCGAAGTCGGCGCCGCCGCGAGCTGGGCAAAGAAGAGAAGAGTGAGTACGGGCATTGATTGGAGTATCTGGGATCGATCGGTCGTGGCCATTCAAACTACCAATACGACGCGCGAGAGGGACGGAAGAAAAAAAGAGCCCGGCGATCGCCGGGCTCCCTCCTCGCCGCGGAGTCGTTGGGCCGCGCCTAAACTGCGTCGGACAAGCTCGTGAAGTTGAAATCCCTGGCCTTGATCGCCGGCATCACAGTGGGGAAGCCCGACTCGGTGCCGGCGATGCGAACCGCCGGGCTGATCGCCTCGACGTTGTTGAGAAGGAACAACGGCGACTCGTTGAACCGGAAGTTCTTGATGGCCTTCGAGACCTTTCCGTTCTCGATCAGGAACGTCCCGTCGCGCGTCAGTCCGGTGTAAAGGATCGTGCGCGGATCGACCTGTCGCAGATACCACAATCTCGTTATGAGAATTCCGCGCGGCGTCGACTTGATCATGTCATCCATCGACGTCGTACCACCCGCCATCTTGATCGACGACGGAAAGCCGGTCGGCTGCTTGCCCTGCTTCTGGGCCCAGAAGCGGGTGTAGAAGAGTTGTCTGAGCACCCCGTTCTCCACCCATACCTGCCTCGCGAGTGGAAGACCCTGACCATCGAATGGCTGGGCGAGTATCTCAGGGTCCTGCGGATCGGAGATGATGGTGATTCGACTGTCCACGATCTTTTCACCGATCTTGTTTCCGCCGCCCTGCTTCGCGAACGCACTCCGTCCCTCGTCGGCTTGTCGCGCACCAAACGCGAAAGCCATCAGCTGCACGAGATCTCCCACGGCCTGCGGCTCGAGAATGACGGTGTAGCGGCCCGGCTCGATCGCCACCGGATTGCGGGAGAGCCGCGCCTTGTTGATCGCGTGCGCGGAGATCGCCGGAAAGTCGACTTTCCGCCAGTCCGGATGCTCCGCGCCAGCCCAGCCCGAGCCCGTGCCGTCGTCAGTCCGCACCGTGAGCGTATAGTTCGCGGTGGTGGTGCGGTTGTACGCGAACAGTCCCTTGTTGTTGCCGAGCGCGTTGGAGTCGGCATTCACGATGATGAACCCGGCGGCCTTGAGGTCCCCCGCTTTGCGTGCCGGCTCGAGGGCGGTCAGTGCCGCGCGCGCCCGCTCGCTCGCCGAAAGATCGGCAGTCGAATCGAAGTACCCGTTCACCGGCACATAGGTCTGCGGGCCGAGTGCGGGCATGTTTTCCGGGTCGTCGGGCGAAAGCCTGGCGAGAGTTTCGGATTGCTGGACGGTGCGGAGCAGTGAGGCATCCGACAGGTCGTTGGTGACAGCGACCGCGTGCTTCTTACCGAACGTGCTCTGGACCGTAACCTGAGAGTTGACGACGCCGCCGGCGGTGGACATCTGATTCGCCGCGAAGCGCACGTCCGCCTGATAGCCGCTGTTGATGTTCACCGCGATCTCGTCGGCCTTCGACATCTTCACCATTTTTTCGATCAGTGCCTGCGCCTGTTCGCGCGGCATGATGGCGCCTTCGGGGACGGAGGCTGCCGCCATTTCGAGGAGGCGCTTCGGCTCTCCCCTTGGAGTTCCGGCGGGGGTCATGCCTTCCTCCCCGTATTGATGACGTTGATGTTGCGGAAGCGGCTCGGCACGCAGCCATGACTGACCGCGTTCGATTGGCCCGGTTGGCCCTTGCCGTCAAAGAAGGACGCGCCCATCTCGTAGCTCCTAGGGCCCCCGATCATATCCATCGAGTTCCAGAATTCCGGAGTGCGGAGCTGATACGCGACATCCTTCAGCTGGCCGACG
>DASTTD010000014.1:0-3836 GCA_035760325.1 Gemmatimonadaceae bacterium | reverse complement strand
CGGCGGCCTGCTCCACTCCCTTCCGCGTCGGGACGAACATGCCGACGCCGCGCCGCTCCTTGATCACCTGCTGCAGAAACCGATCGGTGAGAAAGCCGAGGGGGTCGCTGCGGATGATCTTGACGTCGGCTGCTTTGGCGGGGTCGAAGGCGGAGCTCTCCAGCACGGCCGCGGCGTTGAGGTATCGCGCGTAGAACGTCGGGTCGACCGTCGCCGACAGCCAGATGAAACGGCACCCGACGCGCTTGCCGAGTGCGAGGCAGAGCTCGAGCTCCGCCGACGTCTGGTGGATCTCGTCGACGACGAGAGTGTCTGTTTGGAGGATGTCACCATCCTGGAACCAGCGCCGCGCGATGCCGGTGGTTACGACGATGACGTTCCAGCTGGGTGTTTCGGGTGTCGCCTCCCGCTCCCGGTTTACGACACCGACTTTGAGCGTATCGGTCGCCAGAATGGTCTCGGCGATTGGCCGGATCGAGAGGGTTTTACCCGTGCCTGTTCCGGCTACGATGCCAAAGCCCTTGCCGGCGGCGGCCAGGTTCCGGATCTCGGCACCGTGCTGCTTCTCCATCACGGTCGCGATGTGCAGTCCGAGCGCTAGCTCTATCGTCTCGCAGGCAGCGCGCGTGGGCGCGATGACGATGATCCTCCCTGTGGGAGGCTCGGCGGCCACGAAGGCATCGTGGTCCGGCGGGAGGTATCGGTCGATTACCTGTCTCTGCATTGCGCCCTGAAGGTGCATAGATCGCACCGGATGCGAAACGGCCCCGGAAAAATCCCGGGGCCGCTCGCCTAACGCTTCTGGTTGGTGCCTGGTTCTATCGCCGGCTAACGACCATCACGTCTGTCGTCACGCCGATCCTGCCTGTCCTCGCGTCGATCCTCTCTGTCATCACGTCGATCGTCGCGCTTCTCTTCCTGGCGCTCGCGCTTCTCTTCCTGGCGCTCACGCTTTTCTTCCCACTTCTCCTGCTGGCGCTCGCGCTTCTCTTCGCGCTTCTCCTGCTGGCGCTCCCGCTTCGCCTCACGCTTCCACTGTTTGTCGTTCGAGTTCACGCGGCGCGTGCTGAGGATCCTCATCGTGCCGTCGCGATTGCGGCGAGCCCGCTGGATGACGAGGTTGCCGTTGCGGTCGCGGACACGGCGCTCGTAGACCGAGTTGTTGTTCGGACCGCGGCCGACCTGGTACCAGCCTCCGTCTTCACGGCTGAACTCGTCGTCGCAGACCCGGTCGTTCGTTCTTCCGAAGATGATGTCGCCCACGCTGTTGGTCGAGCGGGTGTAATCGCAGTTTCTGTTGCGGCGATAATCATCATCGTCCCGTCGATCATTTCCTACGGTCCGGGTGCTGATGATGGTCATGCTCCCGTTCGAGTTCCGGCGGGCGCGCTGGATCACGATGTTGCCGTTCCGATCGCGAGTGCGGCGCTCATAGATGCGGTAGCCGTTCCCATCGCGACCGACCGAGTACCACGACCCGGAGGTGTTGCCGATGTTCGAGTTGTCGCGAACGGTCCGGGTGCTGATGATCGTCATCGACCCGTTCGAGTTCCGGCGGGCGCGCTGGATCACGATGTTCCCGTTCCGATCGCGGGTGCGGCGCTCGTAGATCGAGTATCCATTCGCGTCGCGGCCGATGGAGTACCACGAGCCGGAGTTGTTGCCGATGTCGTTACGCGAGTTGGCCGGATTGCGAACGGCAACCTGGGCGTCGAGCGGCGCGGCCGCGGCGATACCAGCCAGCGCGATACCAATAACAAGGAACTTCTTCATCGTGACATCCCCCTCGTGATGAGATCGACCACGTTGGAAGCGGCCGACTTCTTGTTGGATTTAGCTTTCTTCGCCTTTTTGGGCTCGTCGCCGAACAGCACCTTGCCGTTGGCGGGTCGATTGCGGACAGCCGACGCACAATCCGTCGGAGCTGGCTGCTGTCCCGGTGGGACGCCCCTGATCCAGATACGGCACATCCCCGCCGGTGGCGCATAGCCCGGCGGCACGCTTTGATCGCGCCGCGACTGTGCGGTCTGCTCGGTCCCGGACTTGATGGGGACCGGGCGCCTCTGTGCATTCGCGACACCAGCCGACAGCAGCAGAGCTGCTATGGCGGGGGCGAAGAAGCGCCCGACGTAAGTGCTGGAGGTGCGAGGAAGCTGAATCATGGCCAGGTAGGGTGCACGAGGGGTGCCATACCACGTCTGCTTGCGTAACACTATGTAATATAACGACTTACTGCTCTGAGAGCAACAGGGCGAATGGTCGACTGTCCTACCTGAGTGACACCCGATCTGCACACCGCCAAGCCGCCGGGAACGTTACCCCATCAATCCCCGAACGAAATTCCGGTGGCGCGTGCTGTCTGGATAGTGTCGTGATCAAGTTGTACCCGCTTCGGCGTCTGGAGGACCTCCTCCAGCGGAATTGAAACAATGTGGGGTGATTGCAGAGCTATCATGTGGTTCCACTTTCCTTCAGCAACCGCCCGGACGGCAGCGCCGCCGAACCTGACCGCCAGCAGCCGGTCGTAGCTCGTTGGCTGACCGCCCCGTTGCAGGTGGCCAAGCACCAACGACCGGCACTCTTTCCTGGTGACCTCCTCGATCTCGTCCATCACACGCTCGGCCACTCCGCCCACCCTTACGGCCTGACCCGGCCTGGACGGACCCATGATGGCGGGTCCCTCCCCTTTCGGGTAAGCCCCCTCGGCGACGACGACAATCGAGAAATGTCTGCCCGCCCGGTCACGCGCCCTGATCTTCTCGCAGACCTTCTCGATGTCGTAGGGAATCTCGGGGATCAGAATGACGTCGGCCGTACCCGCGAGCCCCGAGTGGAGCGCGATGAACCCGGCGTGGCGACCCATCACCTCGAGCACGATCACGCGGTCGTGGCTCTCCGCCGTCGTATGCAGCTTGTCGATGGCATCGAGGGCGGTATTGACCGCGGTGTCGAACCCGAATGTCGTGATCGTTCCCGCCACGTCGTTGTCGATCGTCTTGGGAACGCAAACGATCTTCATTCCTTTCTGACACAGCTTGTGCGCGATGCCGAGCGATCCATCGCCACCGATGGATATCAGCGCGTCGATGCCGAGCTTCCGCGCGTTCTCGATGACCTGGTCCGAGCAGTCGACTTCCTGGCACGTTCCGTCGGCGGCAAACAGCGGATAGCTGAACGGATTGCCGCGGTTGGTCGTGCGCAGGATCGTTCCGCCGAGGTGACCGATGCCACGGACCGATTCCTTCGTGAGTGGAATTACCTCGTCTTCTCCGAGGAGGCCGGCGTAGCCTTTCTTGACGCCGAGCACTTCCCAGCCGCGATTGACGGCTGAGAGTACGGCGGCGCGAATGACGGCATTGAGCCCCGGCGCGTCGCCCCCTCCGGTGTTCAACGCGATTCTCATGATGCTAGGATCTCTTCTCCAGCAGCGAGATGACTTCGCCCTCCCTGGCGTGTCGCCCGATCTTCGACTTCTCGAAGATGGCATCGCCGTCGCACACGACCTCGAATCGTCCGCCGTGTGAGGGGATCAGCTCCACTTCCGCATCGGGAAAGCGTTCCCGGATCTCCGCCGCCAGACCGGCGGCGCGTGGGTGATAGCTTCAAACAGTGCAGTATTCGATGCTGATTTTCACGGCGATTGAGAAGTTGTGGGCGCAATGTCCGGGATACGGCGGGAAGATTTCGGGCATCCACGCCGGTCGCTCATATGCTATCTAACCCGACATCCCAGCGAAAGGACACATGCGCACCGGGTTCACCATCATCGAGCTCACCATCATTCTCTGTATCGTTAGCATACTTTCGGCCATCGCCGTCCCCGGTGCCGGAAAACT
>DASTTD010000013.1:0-3023 GCA_035760325.1 Gemmatimonadaceae bacterium | reverse complement strand
ATAGGATCTGATCGCCCGGCGCACGACTCCGGCGGCAAGGGACTAGCGATGTCTCCCAGCTTTGGTGAAATCTCGGCCGCGCTTGCATGGGGCGCAGTCTCCTCGGTGGGGCTCGTGGTCGGAGCCGTTGCCGCGTCCGTCTCTCGCCTGTCGCATCACGCGATTGCGATGAGTATGTCGGTAGGTGCCGGACTGCTGCTGGCGGCCGTCTCGCTGAAACTGGCGGCGGACGCCGTCCGGCTTGCCGGTGCGGTGCCAGCGGTGCTGTTCCTGCTGCTTGGGGCAGTCGTCTTCAGCGCTGTGAACGTGCTTCTCGCCCGCTTCGGCGGCGCAAGCCGCAAGCGGTGCGGAGAATGCGTGGCGCAGCCATCGGAGGCGCAGCAGCCCGGTAGCGGCGTGGCTATCGCGCTGGGCACTGCACTGGACGCCGTGCCGGAGGCTCTGGTGCTCGGGTTGTCCCTCCAGCAACGGATCGTCCCCCTTGAACTGGTAATCGCCTTCTCGATCGGCAACTTGCCGGAGGCCCTGTCTGGTGCAACCGGGATGAAGGCGGCGGGCCGCAGCTATCGGTACATCATCCTGCTGTGGGGCGCGACGGCGATCGGAGCTGCAGTCGCTGTAGCGGCAGGCTACGCGTTGTTCGGTTCTCTGGGGGAGTCATGGCCCCCGCGCCTGCAGGCATTCGGAGCCGGAGCCCTTCTGGCGACGACGGCGGAGACCATGATCCCTGAGGCGTTCCACAATAGCCCGCGCTTCTCGGGCTTCCTGGCCGCGATCGGGTTCTCCGTCCTGCTTGCCGTCGATGCAGCCACTCGCTAGCCGGTCTAGGATCCTGTTGGCCCGAATCGCTCTGTCCGAATCCCCTCTGCGGGTTGTCCTGCCTGCAAGAGCAAGCCGGACGCGAGTTCCACGAATCCGGCAGGACCACACACATAGCTGTCTGCTTGGCCACCGAGACGATCGAGCAGCGCGGACACGACTCGCAGGTCGATCCGCCCCACGTTGCCGTGCCAATTCGGTGCGACATCCCGTGTGAGCGTAATCATCAGCGCCAGGCGCTGATCGGCGTCAGCGATGGCTCTGAGCTCATTCAGGTAGATCACGCTGTCGCGATTTCTGGCCGAGTACAGAAGGGCGGCCTGCACCGGGGCTCGAGACAACTTGCGGTGTCGCAGCATGCACATCAGCGGCACGACTCCGCTCCCGCCGGCGATCAGGAGCAGAGGCTTCTGCGCGTGTACGGCAGACCAAACAAAGTGGCCGCCAATGGGACCGCGCACCTCGATTGCCTCGCCGGGTTGCAGGTCGTCCGTAAGATACGGCGAGACCTCGCCCTGATCAAGGCGCTCCACCGTAAGCGCCAGGCCGTTGGCTTCGGGCGGAGAAGCGATTGAGTAGCTGCGTTCTGCCCGGTATCCGTCCTCGGCCGTCAGTCGCACGTCGACGTGTTGACCGGCGAGGTGACCAGGCCAACTGGGCACGCCAAATTGGATGGTCTTTACCCGCGAGGTCTCTTGAGCAACTGAGACCACCCTCGCGAACTGCCAGGCCGTCGGCTTGGGTGGTCTAATCACCGTCGTACCGCTGCTCGCGCCAGGGATCAGCGTAGCTGTGGTACCCGTTACTTTCCCAGAAGCCGGGCTCGTTATCGTCCATGAAGCGGAGTCCACGAACCCATTTCGCCGATTTCCAGAAGTACAGGTGGGGGACCAGCAGGCGGGCGGGGCCTCCGTGCTCCGGGGCGAGCGGCTCGCCGTCGTATTCCCAAGCTACGAATCCCTTGCCCTCGAGCAGATCTTCCACTGGAAGGTTCGTCGTGTAGCCTCCATCGCAGAACGCCATCACAAATGGCGCAGGCGGCTCTGCCAAGCCAGCAGCGGCGAAGATGTGCTCGACCGCGATACCGCGCCAGTCTGTATCGAACTTCGACCAGCGGGTCACACAGTGGATGTCGACTGTGACTTCTGTGGGACTCAGCGCTTTGAACTCCTCCCAGGCCCATGACGCGAGCGTCGTACCGTCTTCCGCTTCAAGCGCAAAGGTCCACGTGTCCAATGGCGCAGTGAGGGGTGTAGGGCCAGCGGATAGCACGGGAAAGCCACTCGTGAGGTGCTGTCCCGGTGGGAGTCGTTTTGGCTCAGATTGTGATCGTCGGCCCCGAAAGCCACGCGTAAACATCTTGCCGCCTCCGATTCTGCGTCCTAAGGGCGAGTGCAGTGATCGATTTGCTCTCGATGCCACTGTGCCAGCCGAGACCCCGCGTGTGCTATCACGGAAATCCGTTATATCTTTCGCGTCCCACGGCTCGCTACGCTCTTGCTTCCATGGTGATCGCGATCGCACGCGCATCATCAGCACGACGAGGAGGCAGACGTGGCGCTCATCAACGAACTCGCCTATTTACCCGCCTACGAGTTAGCGGCGCGCATCCGCCGGCGGGATCTTTCGCCGGTCGAAGTCATCGAGGCGTTCATCGCGCGTGTGGAGGCCCGAAATCCGAGCCTCAACGCGCTGGTCTATCTTGGCTTCGACGATGCCCGGCGCGAAGCGCAGCTCGCCGAGGATGCGGTCATGCGCGGGGCGGACCTGGGTCCGCTGCACGGCGTGCCGGCGGCCATCAAGGATCTGTTCGACTTCAAGCCAGGCTGGCCCGCCACGCTAGGCGGCATCCGTGCGCTCGAGCACAACGTGGTCAATGCGTACTGTGCTTTCGCCGAGCGCATCGAGCGCCGCGGCGGTGCGATCTTCCTCGGCAAGACGAACAGCTCGCTGATGGGCTTTCGAGGCACGTGCGACAACTACCTGTTCGGGCCGTCGCGCAACCCCTTCAATCTCGCGAAGAACACCGGCGGGTCGTCGGGCGGTAGCGCGGCCGCGGTCGCGGATGGCCTGTTGCCGCTAGCCGAAGGCAGCGATGCCGGCGGTTCGATCCGTATTCCCGCCTCGTGGTGCGGCGTCTATGGCTACAAAGCGTCGTTCGGACGAGTGCCGTTTCTGGCGAGCCCGAATGCATTTGGCGCCGC
>DASTTD010000012.1:0-4822 GCA_035760325.1 Gemmatimonadaceae bacterium | reverse complement strand
CTGTTGTACTCGCCGACGACGACGAGGAGAAAGAGCTCGTCCATCTCGTTGACGAGCGACGCCAGCCGCTCGAGGTCGGCTCGCGAGCCATCGGATTGCGCCAGGGCATCGCGCACGCGGAGGACGAGCTTGCGCTCGAGTACCACGAGCTCGCCCTGCTGTCTGGTGAGGACCTGTTCCAGGGTCAGCTCCGCTGCTGGATGCGGCGCGTCCAGGCCTGGGCGACGGTTCCGATCTCGCCGAGAACGTCAGAGTCGTTTCGTCCCGATGACTTCAGAACGTGGAACGAGTGATCGGCGCCCTCGATCCAGTGCATTTCCCACTCGGTCGTAACCGTTCTCAGCGCGGCCTCCATCAATGCCGGCGTGCAGAGCGCATCGCGCGTACCGTTGATGCAGAGAACAGGAAGCTGGATTGACGCGAGGTGCGCGTCGCGGAGCTTTTCCGGCTGTCCGGCGGGGTGCAGCGGATACGCCAGAAGGAGCAACCCGTCGCACGCGAAGCCCTCGGCCGCGAGCATCGATGCGGCTCTGCCTCCCATCGACCTGCCGCCGATGATCAGCGTCGTGGGCGCCAGCTCGGCGCGGGCTCGCGCCACCACCGCGACGACGCACTCCTTGAGCCGCGGCATCGGATCCGGGCGGCCGGACTTCCGTTCCTTGTACAGAAAGTTGAAGCGGACGACTCCCAGACCATTCGATCGCAGCGTTTCGGCGGTCTGGGACATGCCGCGATCATGCATGCTTCCGCCGGCGCCGTGCGCGCATACGAAAATCGCACCCACATCCCTTGCCGGAGCCGGCCCCTCGAAGATCGCCGTGGTTTCTTCGGCACCGACCGGAACGCGCCATTCCGCGCGCACCGTTTCCGTGCTCGTCAATCGCGGATCACCGGGTAGAAGCGTTCTTCATACTTGCAAGGATGCAATACCGGTCGCACTCTAGGTAGCCCGTCCGCGAATATCGCGCACGATACCCTGACCCACGAGGATTCCGATGGCCGAAAGCGTCTACAAGGTGATCGAGTTGATCGGCACCAGCACCGAGAGCTGGGAGAAGGCGGCCGCGGTCGCGATCAAGACAGCGTCGAAAAGTTTGCGCGATCTGCGGGTCGCGGAGATATCACAGCTGGACATGGTGCTCAACGAGGGCAAGGTCGAGAGCTACCGCGCCAAGATCAAAGTGTCGTTCAAGTTCGAGGGGAAATAAGCCGGAAGATGCTCGCGGCCGCGGTGGTGCTCGCCCTGGCCATCGTGATCGCGTGGCTCGTTGTCCCCATCAGCGAGCACCGGGTTGAGCGCAGGCAGACGCGCTCGGAACGATAGTCAAACGCCGGCGTGGTTCGCGGATCACGGCGAGCGAAGATGTTTTCCGGAAGCCGCTACCGCCGGGATTCGCAATTGCCGCCATGAATTTCGTGGTGCTTCCGAACGAGTCGGGTGGATCGGTCGTCTCGACCGAAACCAGAGTCTTCGGCAGTAGCCCCGAGGCGCAGCGCGCCTTTGCGCGGTACTGGCGGGTTATCTACCCGGGCAGCGCGCTCATTCGGCGGATGTGGCTGCGCGCCATCAAGCGGCGCGCGACCGCATACACGCGATAACCACGGGCTCAGCTAACCGTACGACTAGGCCGAGGCCGGGTTGTAGAAGAAATGCTCGCGAACGATTTTCCCGTTGTCCACCGTGTATAGAGCCATCTCCTCCATCCGCTCCCGCTTGCCAGTCGGCTTGAAGGTGACGTCGAAGGCGTAGCGGACCGCAAATTTGTCTTCGCCAACAAACGGCCCGTCCGCCTCGGCGGAGTGAACCTCGTTATTCTCGCTCCACCATTTGTTCTTTTGCCGAATGGCATCTATCCCGGTCATCTCGGCCGGCATTTGCTCGTTTCCGGTCGATTCGATGCTGACGATGTCGGGAGAGTAGAACGCTTCTATGGCGTCCATGTTGCGCCCCGCCCGGCAGAGAGCGACGAGCTCTTCCGCAACGGCGGCAGTTGAGGTGGATGTGGCTGTGGTCACGGTTTCTCCTGTGTTGGGGTCACTCCGTCGTGGAGCGCGCCCGTCACCCAGACGATACCTGATTCCCGGCGCCAATCAAGCAGTTTTTTGCATTGTTACACGCGGCGCGGTACCAATCCCATCTCATCGAGAAACCTATGTCTCCCCGTGAGCTTTCCCTCCCGCGCTTCCACTCGCGTGAGCACCAGCCGGTCCTCGGTGCGAGTCATCCCGACGTACAGCAGGCGGCGTGCTTCCTCGATCTCGCGCTTGCTGGCGTCCCGCTGGCCGGGCAGCTGCTCATCTTCGGCTCCAACGATGTAAACGCGCGAGAACTCGAGCCCTTTGGTCGAATGCAAAGTGAGAAGATTGACCCGCGCGGGGTCCCGCTCGACCCTGTCCGATAACGACAGCACCACCCGCTCCAGAAAATCAGCAATCTGGTCCGCAAGCGGGGTCCCCGCGGATTGGTCCAGGAGCGGCCGCAGTCTGTGCAGCTGGTGGGGGTATCGCTGTTCCGCCGTTCTCTCTGCCCGAATCCGGTTCATCACCCTCTCGCCTCCGAGACGGTCGATCACCTGATCGACTGTCGGAAGCGTCGGATCCCCGGCTGCCTCGCGCTCCGCGCCATAGAACGCCAGGCAGTCACTGAAGCGGCCCAACGCATACGGACGTGACAGTCGTCGGAGCAGTTTCGCCTCCGGGCCGAGCGCCTCTTCGTCGCTCAGCGCGAGGGCGACGCCGAGGTGGTCGAGAAGGTTGATGAGCGCGGTCTTGCGGGCGCGAACAACTTTGGCCTCACCGAGACGAAGAAACACTCCCGCCAGTGTCAGACAGTCGGCGAGCGCGCGGTGAGCCTGACCCGGGTCGATCTCGTACACACGCGCCAGGTTCGGCAGATCGGCGGCTCCCGAGAGCAGCTCGCGGGCGAGAAGGAGGGTGTCGTATGTGACGAGCTCCGCCCCCGGCAGTGCCGCGCTCATACGGCGCAGAATCGGGAAGTCGAAGTAGTACCCGTTGTGCGCAACGCACACATCCCCGCCGCAGAACTCACGAAACGCTGGCCAGATCTCCTCGAAGAAGGGAGCCGACGCGACTGCGGCCTCGTCGAGGCCGTGCTTGTCCTTCGCTCCCTCGGCGATCGGAACTCGCGGCTTGACCAGCGATTGGAACCGCTCGGTGATCCTGCCGTCGCGCACGCGCACCGCCGCAATCTCCACGATCTCAGCGCGGGTGGTGTCGCGATCAGTCGTCTCCAGATCTACGGTAGTGAAATCGCGGAAGTGATTGGCGAACGAGCGGCTCCGCATGTACTGCGCTGCCTTGAAGACTCCGAGCGCCAGGCCGAGCGACGAGTTCTCGCGCCCCTCGACTCGCAGCGCGTCACTCGGAGGCGCGCCGCCCAGAATGATCGGCCGCAGCCCGAGGGCAGACAATATTCCCTTGATTGCGATCTCCACCCCACCCAATCGCGGCAGCCACAGCGGGCGTCCGGTCTCGGATGCTTCACCGAGACGGACAGCGAGCCGCATGACATCGTCGTCCTCACCGGGGTCGGAGAGCTCGTCGTGGTGATCCTCGAGGATCGTGCGGTACTCGCCGACCCGCTGCGACAGGAGCTCCTCCACCAGCTCACCCAGGTCGGAGTGACGCGAACCGATAGCGGCGAGATTCCGCAGCGCATAAAAGCTGCGCCAGATCTTCCTCGCATCCTCATGCTCTTTCGGAAGCTCCCGGACTTGCTCCTCCAGGTAGCCCTGCAGGGACACATGCTTCTCTTCGGCTTTCGCCTGCGCGCTGTCGAACAGGAGCTTGGGGAGGACGACCTTGAGGAAGGCCTCCCTGTGAACTTCGTCATCGGGGCTCGCGATCACTCGCAGCGCCGCGATCACGTAGCAAACCACTGGATCTTCCGCCAGCGCGCGCTTGTTTGCCAGGCGACAGGGAATTCCGGCAGTGAGGAAACCAGTCTCGGCGGTGTTTCCGATGTCGTGCTTCCGATAGAGCAGCGCGTAATCCCCCCACGCGAGATCGTGCGCCTCGCGATCGCGGCGAATGTCGTCGATTATCCAGGCGATCTCGGCATCCTCGGTGGCAAAGCTCAGCGCCCTCACCTCGAACGGCGATAGATGGCTCGCCTCGGCGTGCCGCCGGTCGTCGAAGATTGGAGTGTTGATCGCAACCAGCCGGCGCGCCAGCTCGACGACCTGGCGGGGACAGCGGCGGTTCTCGCCAAGCTGGAACTTGCTGCCGACCTGAAAATCTCTTTCGAAATCGCGAAAAACTTCCGGATCAGCGCCTGTCCAGGAGTAGATCGACTGCTCGTCGTCGCCGACGGCGAAGATGTTCCGGTGCTCGCGGGCGAGCGCCCTGATTATCCGGTACTGGACCGGATTCAGATCCTGGAACTCATCGACGAGAACCGCGGACCATCGCGAGCGGATTTCCGCGGCGATGGATTCATTCTCGAGCAGCTGGCCCGCCTTGAGAACGAGGCTGTCGAAGTCGAGCTTGTTTCGCGCGGCGAGGAATTGCTGGTAGCGCTCGTACAGCGACACGTCGTCGGGCTTGAGCGGATCACCTCGAAACCGAAAAGCAGAAAAGCGTGACAGAACTCCGCCGTGCCATCTGCGATAGCCTTCCAGGCGTCTCAGAACGGAGAGCGCGTAATCTTCGTCGGCAATGCCGAATCCCGGCTCGAGCCCGACGTGTGAGCCATGCTCGCGGAGCAGCGCGGCGCAAAACGAGTGAATCGTCCCGCGGTTCACGCGCTCAACGCGCGGCCCGAGCTGGGTCTCGAGACGTGATGCGATTTCGCCCGCGGCCT
>DASTTD010000011.1:0-5723 GCA_035760325.1 Gemmatimonadaceae bacterium | reverse complement strand
GGCGGAGGTGCGCGACCGCTTCGGCGTGCTGCCGGAGCCGGCCCGCGTCTTCTTCGCCTCCGCGCTCCTCCGGGTGCTGGCGGGCGCGTCGGACATAGAGTCCGTGCTGGTGCGCGGGAACGAAGCTCGTATTACTTTTCGCGAGCACGCGGTGCCGCGAATGAAAGGAATTTCGGCGGCTTTCCACGAGGTGCAGTTTCAGGCGGAAGTGCGACGCGCGCATCCGCTCTCACTCAAGCTCACCCGACTCGGAGGAGCTGAGATGCTCGATGGACTGGTCCGCGCCCTGAATACGCTCCGCCCCACCTGACGACAGCCTAACCGCAAGATGGAAACATGAAGAGACACGCTTTCGCAATCGCCGCCGCCGCGGCCATGCTCCTCGCCGCCTGCTCGGGGCTGAAGGATGCCTTCAGCGCCCACACCGATCGCGTCGCAACCGCCGCGGACGCCGAGCTGACCGTTCCACGCCTCGGACAGCTGCTCGGAAAATCCCGCGCGCCGGTCAGAAAGGACATCGCCAAGTCCATCGCGAGCGTATGGGTGGACTATCAGCTCCTCGGCGTTGCCGCCGCGAATAACGATTCGCTCAACGACCCGGAGGCGGTGGAAGAGGCGATGTGGCCGGCGATCGCCAACCTGAAGGCCAGAAAGTGGTACGAGCAGGTGTCCAAAGGCTGGGGCACCGAAGATCCCGCCGCGGCAGCGAGCAAGTACGCGTCGGGTGAGATCCTGGCGGCCGACCACATCCTTCTCCTCACGCAGGGAATGACGCCGCCACAGAAAGCGGAAGTGAAAAGGAAAATCGACGCGGTTCGCGCCGGAGTCAGCCAGGCCAATTTCGCCGCGACCGCCACGGCGAACAGCCAGGATCAGGGCTCGGCCCGGCGCGGCGGATCGCTCGGGATCTTTCCGAAGGGACAGATGGTTCCCGAATTCGAGCGCGGCCTGACGGCTCTCCGGCCCGGACAGATCTCTCCGGTGATCGAGACCCAGTACGGATACCACATCATTCACCGGCCGACGTTCGAGCAGGTGAAGCCGCAGCTGCTCCAGGCATCCAAGGGGCGGACGATGGTGGTTGCCGAGAGCACCTACCTCGCGAAGCTGGAGGCGTCGGGAAAAATCGACGTGAAGAAGGAAGCGGTTCCAACGATTCGCGCGCTTGCAGCCGATCCGGATGCGCACCGTCGCGACAGAACGGTGCTTGCCACATCGACCGCCGGACAGCTCACGACCATGAGACTCATCGGCTGGCTGGAGACACTCCAGCCGAACGCGAACATCCTCGATCAGCTCAAGCAGGCGCCCGATTCGGTCATCGTCTCGCTGGTCAGGAACTTTGCGAAGAACGAGCTGATCCTGAAGCAGGCGGACAGCGCCAGGGTACAGATCGACACGACGGAGCTTGCGAACCTGCGTCGGAGCTTCACCGGCGCCGTGACGGCGGCCTGGCAGCAGCTGGGCGTCGCGCCGGCATCGCTCGAGACCTCGGCGAAGAGCGAGAACGAGCGGGAGATCCTCGCCCGCGGACGCATCGACGAGTATTTCGACAAGATGGTGTCGGAGCAGGCACCGTTCGTTCCCGTGCCGACTCCGATCGCCAACGTCCTGCGCGAGAAGTACAAGTATTCGTTCAACCAGACGGGATTCGACCGGGCGGTCGAAGAAGCGTCGAAAGTCCGTAACGCCGCCGATTCCGCCATGAGAGCCGCACAGCCTTCGACGATCGTGCCAATGGCGCCGCCGGCATCGTCGACCCCGCCGCGGACACCGTGACAGAACAGCGCCGCTCCTGGGGGGTACGAACGGCGATGATGAACCGCCTCCTCGCTCTTGTCGCGTTCGCCCCTCTGGCGCTCAACGCTCAGACTCCGCCAGCGACGCCAGCCACGCCGGCCGCGGCTCCGGCAGTACCCACTGGTCCCATTCCGATCGATCGCGTCGTCGCCGTCGTCGGAGCCGAGCCGGTGCTGTGGACCGATGTCCTCACCGCGATCAATCAGCGCCGGGCGCAGGGCCTGGTGCTTCCGCCCGATTCAGCGGGACAGGCACAGCTCGCCCGCAGCGTCCTCAACGAGCTCGTCGACGAGCAGATCCTCGTCCAGAAAGCGAAAGAGCTGAAGCTGGAAGCGAGTGAGTCGGAGATCGCGGCGGCGGTCGACCGTCAGATCCGGAACGTGCGCGCGCAGTTCAGGTCGGAGGAAGAATACCGTACCGAGCTCCGAAACGCGGGAATGGGATCACCCGAGGAATACCGCCGCACGCTCGTCGATCAGTTCCGCAGGCAGAATCTCCAGCAGAAGGCTTTCGGCGAGCTGAGGAAGCTCGCCAGACCCGTGAACGTCACCGAGGCGGAGATCGAGGCGGCATTCGAGCGGAGCCGCGCCGATCTTCAGAAGCGGCCCGCCACGATAACCTTCCGCCAGATAATCGTCGCCCCGAAAGCATCCGCTCCGGCGAAGGCGCGAGCGAAAGCCCGCGCTGATTCGCTGCTCGCCGAGCTGAAGAAGGGCGGGGACTTCGAGCTCATCGCCAAGCGCGAATCGATGGATCCCGGCACCAAAGCCGTGGGCGGTGATCTTGGCTGGAACCGTCGTGGCAGCGGACTCGTTCCCGAGTTCGAAGGGATGATGTTCGCGCTTCGACCGGGCGACCTCAGCCCGGTGTTCGAGACGGCGTTCGGCTATCACATCGTCCGGGTCGACCGGGTACAGGCGGCCGAGGTCAAGGCGCGGCACATTCTGATCGCTCCCACGATCGATTCCGCGGACGTCGCCGCGGCCAGGGTCGAGGCCGACTCGGTAGCTGCTCAGTGGCGCAGAAACGTGTCGTTCGATTCGCTCGTTGCCAGGCACCACGATCCGACGGAGGAGCGCGGAGTGCTTCAGCCTTTCCTCAGGGATTCACTCCCCGCTTCGTATCAGGCCGCCCTTGCCGGAGCGAAGGAGGGCGACATCACCGCACCGTTCGAGCTCGCCAACCCGCGGGGCCAGCCGAAATGGGCCGTTCTGCAGGTGGTGACCGAGACCGCCGCCGGTGAATACGTGGCAAGTGAGATTCGCGAGCGTATTCGTGAACAATTGGCGGAAGAGCGCGCAATCCGGCAGATGCTCGACGCGCTGCGAAGCGAGACCTACGTGTCGCTTCGGCTGTAGCCACGGTGAAGCCCCGCCTCGCCATGACCGTGGGAGACCCCCGCGGAATTGGGCCAGAGATCGTCGCGAAAACGCTCGCCGACCCCCGGGTCGGCGAGCGTTGTGACATCGTGGTGGTGGGTCCGGAGACGGAGGGCGTGCCGGTGACGGAGCCGGTCGGACCGTGGCGCGGAAAGGAGGGCCCCGCTCATGCCGGGAAGCTGAGCGGGCTCGCGATCGAGCGGGCGGTCGAGCTCGCAACATCCGGAGCCGTCAACGGGATCGTCACGGCCCCGATCGACAAGGCGGCGCTGCATGCGGGAGGCTACGATTACCCCGGCCACACCGAGATGCTCGGCGCTCTGACCCATTCCCGAGTCGCGATGATGCTCGCCTCGGATAAGCTCCGTGTCGTGCTGGCGACGACGCATCTGGCTCTGCGCGATGTTCCTGAAAGGATCGACGTGGAAGTGATTACCGGCGCGGCGTCGATCACCCGTGCCGCTCTGATCGAGATGTTCGGAATCCCCGAGCCGCGAATCGCGCTTTGCGCGCTCAATCCGCACGGCGGGGATGGTGGGAGATTCGGCACCGAGGACGAGGAAATACTCGGCCCTGCCGCGCGCGCCAGTGGGATCGCCGGACCGTTCTCAGCCGATACGGTATTCGTGCGTGCGATGCGCGGGGAGTTCGACGCGGTGATCGCGCCGTACCACGATGTCGGAATGACCGCGATCAAGGTGGCGTCGTTCGGCAGTGCGGTGAACATCACGCTCGGGCTGCCTTTTCCGCGCACATCGCCCGATCATGGAACCGCGCTCGACATCGCCGGCCGGAACCGCGCCGACGCCTCGAGCATGATCGCCGCTACGCTTCTGTGTGCGTCGTTTGCGGCTCGCGCTGCTCGGCGCGGCGGTCGTGCGTATGAAGGTCCACCGACAGCGTTTCGATCCGGCGGCCTTCCATCTCGCGCACCATGAAGATTGCCCCGCCGGCGACGACGCGGTCGCCGATGACGGGCAGCCTGCCAAGCACTCCGAAAACGTAGCCGCCGATGGTGTGATAGTCCTCGTCGGGGACGCTGAGCCCGAAGTGCTCGTTCATCTCGCCGATGTGGGTGCTTCCCGGCACCATCGTCTCGCCGGCCCGCGTGTGAAGAGGGGCCTCCTCGTCCTCGGGCGTGTCGTACTCGTCGAGTATCTCTCCGACGATCTCCTCGAGCAGATCTTCCATCGTGACTACGCCCGCGGTGCCGCCGTACTCGTCGAGGACGACCGCCATGTGCTCCTTAAGCCGCTTGAAGTCGGCAAGCACCTCTTCGACCTCACGCGAGCCGGGGATGACGTGAACCGGGCGCATGATGGAAGGGAGATCGAACGCGTCGGTATTCGCGCGCGGAGCGAGCAGCTTCAGCAGATCCTTCGCGAGCACTACTCCGATGATGTTGTCGATCGATTCGTCGTACACCGGATAGCGCGAGAGGCCACTTTCCTGAACGACGCCCAGCACCTCGGAGAGCGTGGCTTCCACCGGGAGCGCGATCAGTTCCGTTCTTGGTGTCATCACTTCGCGGGCGTTCTTCTCCGAGAACTCGAACACTGCGTCGATCAGATCCGCATCGCGCGCCTGCATCTGCCCGCTTTCCTGTGACTGCTCGACGAGCAGGCGTATCTCCTCCGGAGAATGCACCGCCTCTTCCGTTCCCGGTGCCTTCTGTCCCAGCGAGCGCATCACCAGCTGCGAGGATCTGTTGAGAACGTAGGTGATGGGAGTGGTGATCCAGGCGAACGCGAGGAGCGGCGGCGCAAGCCAGCGCGCGAGGCTCTCCGGATGGTTGAGCGCCATCGCCTTGGGCGTCAGCTCCCCGAACACGACATGGAGGTATGCGACCGCCGCGAGAGCCAGCGTCCCTCCGATCGTGACGCCCAGCCACACCTCGAGGGCGACGGAACGGCTGGGAAGGGTGGCGGCATAATCGGTGAGCGTTGCTCCGGCGACCCAGCCCAGTCCGAGGCTCGCCAGGGTCACCCCAAGCTGGCTCGCCGACAGCATGCGGGAGATATTGGAGGTGGCTCGGAGAGCGAAGCGGGCAAGCCGGTCGCCGCTCCGCGTCATTGCCTCCAGTCGTGTGCGCCTCGATCGCACAAGCGCGAACTCCGCGCCCACGAAAAAGGCGTTGAGCAACACGAGCAGGATTATGGTCAGCAGCCGACCGAGCACGACTACAAGTTACCACAATTCCGAGGGCGGACACCAGCATACTGCCGGGCCGCACGGACACGCGCACTCTCATCACAGCGATGCGCCGGTGCGTGCGCTTCGCTGGGCGCTGGGGTTAACAAGTGTTTTGCTCGCGGTCGAGGTTGCCGGCGGCATCGTCTCGAACTCCATCGCGCTGCTCGCCGATGCCGGCCACATGCTCACCGACGTCGCCGCGCTCGCGCTGTCGCTGTTCGTCGCCTGGTTCAGCCGCCAGCCGGTCAATCCGCGGAAAACGTACGGTTATCTGCGCTGGGAAATACTCGCCGCGTTCGTGAACGGCGCCGCGCTGCTGCTCATCTCGGTCTGGATACTCTGGGAGGCGCT
>DASTTD010000010.1:0-2345 GCA_035760325.1 Gemmatimonadaceae bacterium | reverse complement strand
CACCGTGCGTCCCTGCGAGTCGGTCAGCCGGCCGTCGTCGAGGATCTGGAGCAGAATGTTGAACACATCGGGATGGGCTTTCTCGATCTCGTCGAACAGCACAACTGAGTAGGGGCGGCGGCGCACCGCCTCCGTGAGCTGACCGCCTTCCTCGAAGCCGACGTACCCGGGAGGCGCGCCGACGAGCCGGGCGACGGAATGCTTCTCCATGTATTCCGACATGTCTATCCGCACCATCGCGTGCTCGTCATCGAACAGGAACTCAGCGAGAGCGCGCGCGGTCTCGGTCTTACCGACTCCAGTAGGTCCGAGGAAAATGAAAGATCCGATCGGGCGGTTCGGATCCTGGAGCCCCGCGCGAGAGCGCCGCACCGCGTTTGCCACTGCTCGCACCGCCTCTTCCTGACCGACGACGCGCGTGGTGAGAACTTCCTCGAGACGCGTCAGTCGCTCCCGCTCGGCCTCCATCATCCGCGAGACCGGAATCCCGGTCCAGCGGGACACGATGTCGGCGACGTCCTCGGCCGATACCTCCTCCTTCAGGAACCGTGACCCGCCCGCCTGCCTGCTGGCGAGCTGCTGCTCGGCCTCCCGCATCTGATTTTCCAGCTGCGGAATCTGGCCGTAGGATATTTCGGCGGCCTTCTGCAGGTCCCCCGCGCGCGTGGCACGTTCTGCTTCGATGCGGGCCTGCTCGACCTGTTGCTTGATTTTGCCGACGGCGCCGAGGGTTTCTTTCTCCTGCTGCCACTGAGCCTTCATCGCGCCGGATTTCTCCCGCAGCTCCGCCAGCTCACGCTCCAGCGTCTTGAGGCGCTCGGTCGAAGCCTTGTCTTTCTCCTTCTGCAGCGCCTGGCGCTCGATCTCCAGCTGCGTGATCCTGCGCTCCACCTCGTCGATCTCCTGAGGCATCGAGTCGATCTCGATGCGCATGCGTGAAGCCGCCTCGTCGATGAGGTCGATCGCCTTGTCGGGCAGGAAGCGGTCACCGATGTATCGGTTGGAAAGCGTCGCCGCAGCGACGATCGCTCCGTCCGTGATACGAACGCCATGGTGCGACTCGTAGCGTTCCTTCAGCCCGCGGAGAATCGCAATGGTGCTTTCCACGCTCGGCTCGCCGACGTAGACCGGCTGAAATCTCCTCTCGAGCGCCGCGTCCTTCTCGATGTGCTTCCGATACTCGTCGAGCGTCGTCGCGCCGACGACCCGCAGCTCACCCCGTGCGAGCATCGGCTTGAGCATGTTCCCCGCGTCCATTGCCCCTTCGGCCTTCCCTGCCCCGACGAGCATGTGCATTTCGTCGATGAGCATGACGAACTGGCCTTCGCTCTCGGTGATCTCCTTCAGCACCGCCTTGAGCCTCTCTTCGAACTCTCCGCGGAACTTCGCGCCGGCGATGAGGGCGCCGAGGTCGAGCGCGACCAGCCGCTTGTTCTTGAGGCTTTCGGGGACGTCACCGTTGGTGATTCTTTGGGCGAGACCTTCGGCGATCGCCGTCTTTCCGACCCCGGGCTCGCCGATGAGAACAGGGTTGTTCTTCGTCCGGCGTGAAAGAACCTGGATGACTCTGCGGATCTCCTCATCGCGTCCGATTACCGGATCGAGCTTCCCCTTCCTCGCCGCTTCGGTGAGATCACGGGTGTAGCGCTGGAGCGCCTGGTACTGGTTTTCCGGAGTCTGGTCCGTCACTCGATGCGAGCCGCGGACGGACTGCAGCGCCTCGAGCAGCGCATCGTGCGTCGCGCCCACCCCGCTGAGCAACGAGCGGGTTTCTGTTCCCTTTACATCGGCGAGCGCGAGCAGGAAGTGCTCGGTCGAGACGAACTCGTCGCCCAGCTCGCGCGAATCCGCCTCGGCCCGATCGAAAACCTGGTTCAGCTCGCGCGAAAGTGTGGGCTGCGCCTTGGACTGTTTGGGGTAGCGAGCCATCTCGCGACCGACAGCCTCGCGCAGCTGTGTGACACTGACGCCGAGCTTCTGAAGAATGGGAACGACGATGCCCTCGTCCTGTGTCAGGAGCGCGAGGAGCAGGTGCAGATCGTAGACGAGCGGATTGCCGGCGCGCCGCGCGAGGTCGACGGCCTCGTTCACCGCTTCGGATGCCTTAACTGTCAGACGGTCGGGATTGATCATAGGTGTTGCTGCTGGACGGTGCGTCTTCGGTATTACTGAACGGTGCGTGTTTGGTCCACCGGAAAAGTGCACGCGGAGTGCCGCATATAACCCGCCACGCTGGCAGACCCTATGCGCGAAAACAAAGAGACGCGCCCCGGCTCTGCCAGAACGCGTCTCTTGGAATGTCGAAAAGGCTACTTTCTTACGATCATCTTCTTGACCAGCACTTT
>DASTTD010000009.1:0-3519 GCA_035760325.1 Gemmatimonadaceae bacterium | reverse complement strand
CTCGAAAGCTCCGCGGCTGGAATCGCGGCAATGCCCCAGCCGAAGATGCGGGTCGCATGGGAGCAGGTCGGCGACGTGACGCTCATCAACGACGCATACAACTCCAATCCCGGCTCGGCGCGAGCAGCGATCGGGCTTCTGGATGGCGCGGGGAGAGACAGACAGCGGGTGATCGTCCTCGGGACAATGCGGGAGCTGGGAGCGGCGTCCGCACAATGCCACGCTGACATTGCGGCGCTCGCGCTTCAATCGGGCGCCGACATCGTCGCCGGCATCGGTGAGTTCGCGCCGCCGCTCGCGGAGAGAAGCGGCGCAGAGGGCCGGGTGATCACTGCATCGGATGTCGACGACCTCTGGCCCCGTCTTCAGGCCAGGCTCAAGAGAAACGCTATAATACTGCTCAAGGCATCACGCGGCGTTCAGCTCGAGCGCATCGTTCCGCATCTCACAACCTGGGCAACCTCCTAGTGCTGAATTACCTGTTGGTCCCCTTTCAGGACCTGCCGCACTTCGGCTGGATGCGGCTGTTTCAGTACATCACTTTTCGTTCGGCTGGCGCGGCAGTGACGGCATTGCTCATCACCTTTCTGGTGGGCCCGGTGATCATTACCCGCCTGAAGAGAATGCGCCTGCATCAGGTGATTCGCGAAGGAACCCCGGACGCTCACCAGCAAAAGGGAAGGACGCCGACGATGGGCGGCCTGATCATCATCGGCGCCACCCTCATCAGTACGCTGCTGTGGGCCCGGCTCGACAACAAGTACGTGCTGCTCGCCATGGTATCGATGCTCTGGATGGGGGCGATCGGCTTTCTCGACGACTACCTCAAGCTGAAACAGAAGCTGGCCGGAAGGAAAAACACCGGACTCGTCGAGGGTTACAAGCTCGCGGGGCAGGTGACCCTCGGTTTTGCGCTCGGATACTACCTGTGGAAATTTCCGGTGTCTGCCCTGCCGGGCGCTTCGACGACGCTTCCGTTCTACAAGTACATCCTCATCGTGCCGCTGACGGCGGGGCTCGGATGGCTCTATGTGCTGTTCGTCACCTTCGTCATGACGGGAGCCAGCAATGCGGTGAACGTGACCGATGGCATCGATGGTCTTGCCGCCGGTCTCACCGCGATCGCCGCGCTCACTTTTGCTTTCTACGCGTACGTGGTCGGCCGTGTCGACGCGAGCGAATACCTTCACGTGTACTATCTCCGCGGCTCAGGCGAGCTCACCGTGTTCTGCGTGGCGCTCATGGGCGCCTGCATTGGCTTTCTGTGGTACAATACCCACCCCGCCGAAGTTTTCATGGGGGACACCGGATCCCTGGCGCTCGGTGGCGCGCTGGCCGTCGTGTCGGTGCTGCTCAAGTCCGAGTTCCTCCTGCTTCTGGTCGGCGCGGTGTTCGTGGCGGAGATGATCTCGGTGATTCTGCAGCGGTTCGTCTTCAAGTACCGGAAGCGACGATACGGCATCGAGTACGCGCGCGAGCATCGAGTCTTCAAACGCGCGCCGCTTCACCACCACTTCGAGGTGAAGGGCTGGGATGAGGCACAGGTCGTCGTACGATTCTGGATCCTTGGAGTGCTGGCCGCGTTCATTGCACTGAGCACACTCAAGTTGAGATGACCCCTCCGGTGGACCTGCCGGCGAGGGACCGGGGCGAGATAGCGGTCGTAGGTCTCGCGCGAAGCGGCCGGGCTGTAGCGAAGCTCCTCAGGAAACACGGTTACGAGATATACGGATCAGACGCGGCGACAACGCCCGAAGTCGCCGCCTCGGCCGATGAGCTCAAATCGATCGGAATCACGGCGCAGCTCGGAGGACACGACTTCGCGCGGCTCGCGCGTTCGGCACTCGTCGTCGTGAGCCCTGGCGTCCCGCCAGACGCGGCCCCTCTGGCACTCGCGCGCGAGAAGGGCATCCCGGTCGTCAGCGAGGTGGGAGTTGCGCTCAACTTTTTGCGCGAGAGCCGGATCGTCGCCGTCACCGGTACCAATGGGAAGACGACCACCACCGCCCTCATTGCCCACATCCTGAAGCACCTGACGGGTGACGCGGTCGAGGCGGGAAACATCGGCACGGCCCTCTCCGAGGTTGCACTCAGCGCGCGCGCGCCGCGCTGGATCGCGCTCGAGATGTCCTCGTTTCAGCTGCACGACACTCCAGGCCTGAAGCCCCTGGTGGGTGTCCTCACCAATCTCAGTCCCGATCATCTCGATCGATACGCCGGCGTCGAGGAGTACTACGCCGATAAGGCCCGACTCTTCGCCGCCGCCGACGGTCATTCGCGCTCGGTGGTAAACGGCGACGACGAGCGGGTGCTCGAAATGGTGGAGCGAGTCCCCGGGCAGCGTCATGAGTTCTCGCTCCGAAAGGAAGCTGCGGCATTTTACGACGAACGTCGTGATCAGCTGGCGCTGCTTGGTGAGCCGTTGATGCCACGCTCCCGTTTTCGGCTGCTGGGACGGCACAACGTGGCGAACGCTCTGGCCGCTTCGCTCGCCGTAGCGGTTGCCGACGATTCACACCGCACCCCGGAAGCGCGGCTGTCGATTGCCGCCGCGCTGGAGACCTTTCGCGCTCTGCCACACCGGCTCGAGCTGGTGGGAGAGTTTTCCGGTGTGCAATGGATCAACGACTCGAAAGCGACGAACGTAAGCTCGACCGCGGTGGCGATTGACGGAATGGAGCGGCCAACCGTCCTACTGCTCGGGGGACGCCACAAGGGCGAGCCCTACGCGGCACTTCTGGACGTTATGCAACGCAAAGTCAAAAAGGTCATCGCCTACGGTGAGGCTGCGCCGCTGATCGAGCGCGATCTCTCTCGCGGCATCGCGGTGGAAGTTCGCGGGGCGGATTTCGAAGAGGTCGTGGGAGCCGCGCGATCCGCCGCGTCTCCAGGCGATGCCATCCTGCTTTCACCGGCCTGCTCGAGCTACGACATGTTCGCGAACTATGAGGAGAGGGGCGACCGCTTTCGCTCGCTCGCCTCGGCGGTCGCATGATGGACGGGGCGGCGCGCGACCGGTGGCAGATGGGCATCGAGGCCCGGGCGCTGGTGATTCTGACGGGAATGCTGGTCGCCTTCGGTATCGCGACGGTCTACAGCGCGAGCGCGATAGTCGGGATGCAGGCCGGACTGAGCCACGCTCATCTGCTCACCAGGCAGCTGATCGGCGTCGGGCTCGGTGTCGTGATCTTCGCCGTCGCGGCGAAGCTCGACGCGGAACGTTGGGAAAAGTGGGCGTGGCCGGTAATGATCCTGTCCCTCGTGCTGCTCGTGATAGTCATTCTCCCCTTTACCGAGCGCTTCGCGCCGAGAATCCACGGCTCGCGACGTTATCTGATTGGTACGTCGGTACAGCCTTCCGAGCTCGCCAAGCTGGCTGTGATCCTCTGGACGTCGATGCTGGTGGTGAAGAAGGGCGCCGCAATGAGGCGGCTGACGAAAGGACTGCTGCCCTTTCTGGTGGTGGTCGGCGCGCTCGACGTGCTGGTGATGCTGGAGCCTGACGTGTCGGCGGCGATG
>DASTTD010000008.1:0-4002 GCA_035760325.1 Gemmatimonadaceae bacterium | reverse complement strand
AAGGACTTCCCGGGCTTGATCCACTGATGCGCCTCGAAGAACTTCGCGCAGCCGGCGAGGGCGACGGGATGACTGTGCGCGACGCGTAAATCCTGAAGCGTTGCTCCCCTGAGTCCGAGCAGGCAGTGTTGTACCGGCACGACCACCTCGCGCACGGTGCGCAATCCCTTGTGAGCGCCGAGCGCGCGCCATCCCTGCTCGACTCGTCCGACGATGGAATTCTCGACGGGAACCACACACGCATCCGCTTCCCCGTCGTGTACCGCGCGCACGGCGGCGGCGAATGTCCTGACGGGAATGCGCTCGACCGGGTGACGCCAGATCTCCGAGATCGCATGCTCGGCGTAAGCACCATGGTCGCCCTGAAACGCGACACGCATGACAGGCCTTTGTCCGAGCGGTGCGGCAGCTCCGTTGGCGCTGGCGTTATTGGATATCGACTTCGACGACGGTGTCATCACGATTACCTGTTGCCTCAGTGAAAAAGAAAAGGCCCCCTGCTCGAGGGGGCCCTGATCCGTTGCGTTCAGATGAACTCTACCGCAAGCGCGACCGTGCCCCCCGACGGCGATAACCGTAGGAGCCGAAATAATAGGTCGCGCTAAACCGAGGGATCATGCCGCTAACGTAGGACCGGGTAGGGGAAAAGTAAATAGCTACTTCTACCCGCAACCGGGCTACAGGCAACTATTACACACAACAGGTAGTTCTGAGTTTACGCAGTTGACAATCGTCCCGGATTGCTGTAATCTGGACCCACAACTGATGTCGTGGTGATTTGCCGCATATTGCAGCCACGTTAAACAACTCGCTAAAAAGCAGCGCCCGCGGCCATGAGCTTTGCGGGCTTTTGTTTTTTGGCGCTCCGGGAAAACGATGCAGCTGTCGGAACGCGTGGAACGTCTGACCAATGAAGGAGCATTCGAGGTGCTCGCTGCCGCGACACGCCTCGAGCGGGAAGGGCGGGACATCGTTCATCTCGAGCTCGGCCAGCCGGATTTCCCGACGCCACCCCATATCGTCGAAGCGGGGGTGAGAGCACTGCGCGACGGTCACGTGAAGTACGCGCCACCTGCCGGCATTCCTGCTCTCCGCGCCGCAATCGCCGAGCATCTGCGCCGCCGTGGAGACAATACCTCGGCGGAAAACGTGGTGATCACGCCCGGAGGAAAGTCCGCGATCTATTCCACCATGCTCGCGCTGATCGACGAGGGCACCGAGGTGCTCACCCCCGACCTCGGCTTCTCCGCGTACGAGGCGATCACGCGGTTCGCGGGAGGAATTCCCCGTTTCTATCAGCTCGACCCCGCCCGCGGATTCAGGCCGGGCGTGGAGGAGCTGGCGGAGCGATGTACTCCGCGCACTCGCGTCCTCGTGCTCAACGCTCCGCACAACCCAACCGGCGGCACACTCGAGCGGGCCGACCTCGAGGACATCGCTGACTTCGCGCAGCGAAACGACCTGACTGTCATCAGCGACGAGATCTACGCGGGCCTCCAGTTCGACGCGCGATTCCAGAGCATTCACTCCCTTCCCGGAATGGCGGAGCGCACGGCGATCGTCGATGGCTTCTCCAAGTCCTACGCGATGACCGGTTGGCGCCTCGGCTACGCCGTTTTGCCGCGCCGCCTGGTCGATCCGCTGGTGAGACTGGCTACCAACTCTTTCTCGTGTACGGCGACGTTCATCCAACACGCGGGCGTCGCCGCTCTCACCGGCTCTCAGGAGTGTGTGAGGGAGATGAGAGCGGAGTATTCAGCGCGCGCGCGGCTGGCGACCGACGCCCTCAATGCCATTCCGGGCATCACCTGCTGTGCGCCGGCGGGCGCATTCTACGTCTTTCCGGATGTTCGCGAGCTCCTCCCGGGGACGGGGTCCAGCTCGGCCGGGTTCGCCAATGATCTCCTGCACGGATACGGCGTCGCCTGTCTGTCCGGAGCCGCCTTCGGCCCGGCCGGTGAGGGATACCTCCGAATCTCCTGCGCAAACTCCCGCGCCAACATCGCGCTCGGCATCAAGCGCATCCAACGACACGCCGCCGCCGTCTCTGCCGCGGCGGCGTGACAACTCAACCCACCATGCCCCGAAAAGTCACCACCACGACGCTCAGAGCGTACAAGCAGCGCGGCCAGAAAGCCGTCTTCGTCACGGCTTACGATTATCCGACGGCGATCTTCGCCCAGCGCGCGGGCGTCGACATGATTCTGATCGGCGACTCCGCGGGAATGACGATGATGGGCCTGCCGAACACGCTCGGCGTGGGCATGGACGAGATGATCGTTTTCGTGAGGAGCGTCTGCCGCGCCGCGCAGCATGCCTTCATCGTCGGCGATCTTCCGTTTCTGTCGTACCAGCCCTCCGACGAGACCGCGGTGCTGAACGCCGGGCGCTTCATCGCCGCCGGGTGTGACGCGGTGAAATGTGAAGGCGGACGCCGGGTCGCTCCGCGTGTGCGCGCGATGGTGGACGCGGGGATCTGCGTGATGGGCCACCTTGGTCTCACGCCGCAGAGTCTGGCGCAGCTCGGTGGTTATCGGGTGCAGGGAAAATCCGCGGCGGCGGTCGAGCGACTGGTGGAAGATGCTCTCGCACTCCAGGACGCGGGCGCGTTCTCGATTCTGCTCGAGGCGATGCCGAGTGAGGCGGCGGCCCATGTGCGGGACAGGGTGGAGATCCCCGTCTATGGAATCGGCGCCGGGCCGTTCGTCGACGGCCAGCTCGTCATATCACACGACATCCTGGGCAATTTCGTGGGCGACATCACCCCCAGGTTCGTGAAGCGCTACGCACAGATTGGAACCGAGATCGAGCGCGCGTTCCGGGAATACTCGGAGGACGTGAGAACCAGCGTGTTTCCCGGGCCTGAGCACTGCTATCAATCGGATGCGGCGGCTGTTGTCGCTGAGTCGCCGATCCCTGTTGCGTACCAGTCACCGCCCTGGCCGACACCAGTCGCGCACGGTCCCGCGCTCGTGGTGGACTGAAACGTGGAATCAGCAGCGGCAGTTCACACCGATCCCCGGCCCCGCGACAGGGTCAGGCAGGGCCTGGCGCTCGCCCTCGGACTTCCACCAGTCAGATACGAAGTCCGCGGCGTGGAAGGCGCGCCGGTCATCGTCGCGCTTGGCGGAATCTCGGCATCGCGGCACGTCGCGCGAAACGATCTCGACGAGGATCCGGGTTGGTGGGAGGGAATTGTCGGTGCGAGACAGGCGATAGACACAGAACGCTTCCAGGTCATTGGAATCGATTGGGTTACCACGCTCCGCGGCACTTCGGACCGTCCTGTCACCGCTGGAATCGTCACCACCTTCGACCAGGCGCGTGCCGTCTGTGCAGTGCTCGACACCCTCGGAGTGCAATCAGCGCGCGCGGTTGTCGGAGCCTCGTATGGCGGAATGGTCGCTCTTGCCTTTGCCGCGCGGCACCCATCCCGGGTCGAGCGAATCGTCGTGATCGGCGCCGCGCACGAGAGTGATCCGCTGACGACGACGTTGCGGGCCATTCAGCGGCGGATCGTCGCGCTCGCGGCGACAGCGGGCGTTCCTGGCGACGGCGTCGCGCTGGCGCGAGCGCTCGCGATGACCACTTACAGGACACGCGCGGAGTTCGCCTCGCGGTTTGCGATGACGCCGCTCTTCACGGATGGCGGCGTCACCTTCCCGGCGGAGGAGTACGTGATCGCGCGCGGACGGGACTACGCGACTCGCACCACAGCGCACGATTTCCTCGCTCTCACGCTCTCTCTCGATCTGCACGCGGTTGCCCCCGAGGACATCAGGGTGCCGGCGACAGTGATCGGCGTGAAGGAGGATCAGCTGGTGCCGATCGAAAAAATCCGCGAGCTATCGGCGCGGCTCGGTGCGAACGCGGAGCTCATCGAGCTCAGCTCGGTGCATGGGCACGATTCGTTTTTGAACGACAGCGACCAGATGGCTCCGTTCATTGCGGACGCCGTGAGCAGACAATGACTTCCATCCTACCTGAACCCAGAGTGATATC
>DASTTD010000007.1:0-3241 GCA_035760325.1 Gemmatimonadaceae bacterium | reverse complement strand
GCACTTCTCGGAGTCCGGCGTTAAAGCAGCATGAGCCCGATCCACCTCGTGATCCGCGGCCGTGTACAGGGAGTTGGTTTTCGCTGGTTCGTGCGGGAGACCGCGCGCCGGCTTGGTCTCAGCGGTTGGGTGAGCAACCGGCCGGACGGGAACGTGGAGCTCGCCGCCGGCGGAGCTGAGGACGCGCTGGAGAAATTGCGAACCGCGGTAGGGAACGGTCCTCCCGGCGCCGTCATTCGGAGCGTCGACGAGCTACCCGCGCCAGAGGGCAATTCACTACCGACGCCGTTCACGATCGTGCGGTAGGCCGGAGACTGGCGCAGACGCGTTCCACGACTACTGATAAGCCGCCTGTCAGTGTAGATTCACCACCGAATCCCGGGACCGATTGGGTACGGGTTCGGCCAGGTGATACTGCCCCCGTAGCTCAGGTGGATAGAGCAGCGGTTTCCTAAACCGTTGGCCGGGTGTTCGAGTCACCCCGGGGGCGCTCCATCCGATTTCGTAAGCCTTCTTTCCGACATAAATGACCACTCCAAACCTGCGACCCGGACTCCGATACGGCGCCGACGACTCTCCCACTGACTGGTTCCTTCGCAACAAGAACGCGGTCTCGTGGGCTCTGCTCGCGATAGCAGTGGCGATTGCCGGCATGTGGTTCTTCCAGCGTTCGCGCTCCCTTCGGCAGGAAAATGCGGAGAAGGCCTATTTCCAGGCCCGGCAGGCCGCGGCGGCAGGGAACCTCCCGCTCGCGGCTTCAGACCTGAAGAAGGTCGCCACGCGGTACGAGGGTACCCGGCCGGGAACCCAGGCGGCCCTTTTTCTCGCCCAAAGCCTCTACGACCAGAAGAAACACCAGGAAGGTCTGGCCGAGCTCGATAAGGCGCTCTCGAGCGCTCCGAAGGACTTCGTTGCTTCCATCCATGTCCTCAAGGCCAACGGGTACGAGGAGCTCAAGGATTTCGTGAGGGCGGCCGCCGAGTACGAGGCAGCCGCTACCGCGACGAAGTTCCCGGCGGAGAAGGCGCAGTACCAGGCGGCGGCGGCGAGAAGCTACATGTCAGCCGGGAAAGCGGCCGAAGCCAGGGCGATCTGGGCGGAGCTCGCCGCGGATGAGACGAGCCCGCTTGCAGCGGAAGCCAGAGTTCGTTTGGGGGAGATCGTAGCCAAGCCAATGACCACATAGGGGTTATCGCCCCGCATTAAAGGAGAGGACCATGGCTGTGGATATGAACCGCCGGAAGCTTCTGATCGGAGGACTGGCCGCGGGCCTCGTTCTCAACGTCATCGATTTCCTGTCGAATGCGGTCTTCTTTGCCTCATGGATGCGGGCGGACGCGAACGCCTTCGGGCCGGGTCTTGGGGACGCGATGGCCACCATGGGAGCCGGCGAGATCGCCACGTACGTCTTCTTCGACCTCGTGATCGGATTCCTTCTCGTCTGGACCTATGCGGCGATCCGGCCGCGGTTTGGACCCGGGCCGCGAACCGCGGCCTACGTGGCCATGGTGTTCTTCGCTTTCGGATTGATCCTGACCTTTGGGTACAAGCAGATCGGCATAATGTCTCCCGGCCTCTGGTGGAGCTACAGCGCCTTGTGGTTTGTCAATCTGCTGGTCGCCTCGGTTGTTGGTGCGCGGTTGTATTCGGAGGACGATCCGCTGGCAGCGGTGTAGGCAATGGTTTCCTGACCCGGGTTTCATACGCCGGGGTATATGCGTATAAGATAGATTATGTAAACTATACCCGTAGTGGAAATGTGGAGAAGTTGATTTGGGCCCTCCCCCAAGCCTGCAACGCCGTCACCGGGCAGGTGTTATAAAAGCTGCCTGAGAAACGACTTCACAAGCTCCACACCGGCCATACAACGGGCGGCTCGGCGACAGTCTGTCAGTCGAGCTCGCGCAGTCGACCCTCGAAAACGATCCGTCCCTCACCCCGGAGCGAAGGAATCCAGCTGCTTCCCTGTCGCTTGAGCGTAACGGTCAGGGGCAGGCCGGAGCGCGTCCAGAGGACCGTCTCGCTGTCGGACTCGCCCCAGCTGGAAAGCAGAATTGCCGCCGCCACGGCGCCCGTTCCACACGCCAGGGTTTCCGCCTCCACGCCACGCTCGTACGTCCGGTACGCCCAGCCCCCCTCCGTCCGTTTAGCGACGAAATTGACGTTCGCGCCGTCGGCCAGGCTCGGATGGTGTCGGAGCTCCGGCCCCCGTTCCGTTACCCGCGCGGACTCGATGTCGGCCATCTCAACGACTACGTGAGGTACCCCGGCGCAAGCGTAGCCCATCCTCAGCTCACCGGGTTTGGTCCCGAGATCGCGCGCGTCTCCCCGAACGTCAGTGACCGGCTCGAGGTCGACCTCCGGTAGGCCGTCCCTAAGCCGCGCCTTGAGCGCGCCCGCCGCGGTATGGAGGACGAACCCACCGGCCTGGGCCAATCCCAGCTCGACCGCCAACCGGGTGCTGCAGAGGCTCGCGTTTCCGCATAGCGCCGCCTCCGAGCCGTCGCTGTTATAGTAGCGCATCCGAACATCGCCTTTCCCGGCCGGCTCGAGAAACACCACGCCGTCCGCGCCAACTCCTGTCCCTCTCCCTGAAAGCAGGCGAATTGCCTCCGGGTTCTCGAGGTCAGAGGCATGAGCTGGTTCGGCTCGAAAAACCACGAAATCGTTGCCCGAGCCCGTCATCTTGAAAAACCGCTCGCCCTCTTTCGTGGCAGGCATCAGATCCTCCCGGTGAGCCCCCACCAACGCAGGCGCCAGACCATCCAGACAGCCTCTCGCACGATCCGCTTCGACATCTTGCTCTCGCCCTCCGTCCGGTCGACGAAGACTATCGGGATTTCAATCAGTCGGAACCCCCGCTTCCAGGCTCTGAAGGACATCTCGATCTGAAATGCATAACCGTTTGACTTGACGGAGCTTAGATCAATGGACTCGAGCACGTTTCGACGGAAGCACTTGAATCCGCCCGTCGTGTCGAAGATCGGGAGTCCCGTCACCGCCCTGGCGTAAATGTTGGCTGCGTAGCTCAGGAAAAGACGGCTCATTGGCCAGTTCACGACGTTGACGTGCCCGTTCTGATACCGCGAGCCAAGGACCAGATCGGCCTCGCGGATCGCCTCGAGGAACACGGGAAGGCGCTCCGGATTGTGCGAGAAGTCCGCGTCCATCTCGAAGACCAGATCGTACTTTCGCTCGAGGGCCCACCGGAATCCGGTAATGTAAGCCGTCCCGAGACCCA
>DASTTD010000006.1:0-4919 GCA_035760325.1 Gemmatimonadaceae bacterium | reverse complement strand
TCGAAGCTCGCCTTGTAGATGATGCCGCCGGGCACCCGCTCCGACAGACGGGCGAGCGCATCTCCGACCCGAAGGTTGAGATCGTCGGTTTCCAGAACGCACGGTCCGGCGATCAGGAAAAACCTGCCCGACGGGAATAGTTCCGCCATGCTATTCCGCCGCTTTGACCGCCGCTCTCTGGCGGTTGCTCCGCGCGGCCGCGTTTGCCTGGGCCGCGGCGGCAATGAAACCGGCGAACAGCGGGTGAGGGCGGGTGGGGCGCGACTGCAGCTCGGGATGGAACTGACAGCCGATGTACCACGGATGTGTCTGAAGCTCCACGATCTCCACCAGCGATCCATCCGGCGAGAGCCCGCTCAGGTTCAGCCCGTGCTCGATGAACTGGTCGCGATACTTGTTGTTGACTTCGTAGCGGTGGCGGTGCCGCTCGCTCACCTGCGACGATCCATAGATACCGGCGGCCTGGGTTCCTGCACCGAGCTTGCAGGGGTACGCCCCGAGCCGCATGGTGCCACCCATGTCGGTCACGTGCTGCTGGCCTTCCATCAGAGAGATGACCGCGTTGTCGCATTCGGGCGCGAACTCGCTGGAGTGACTGTCGGCCAGGCCGATGACGTTCCGCGCGAACTCGATGATCGCCGTTTGCATTCCGAGGCAGATGCCGAAGAACGGCAGTCCCGATTCACGCGCGTACCGGATCGCCTCGAGCATTCCTTCCACGCCGCGCACGCCGAAGCCGCCCGGAACGAGCACCCCCTGCATTTCCGCGAGGAGCTCGCGCGTGCGCTCGCGACTGGTGAACAGATCGCTGGCAAGCCACGAGATCTCCACGCCGACATCGTTCGCGATTCCACCGTGGATCAGTGCCTCCTGAACGCTCTTGTAGCTGTCGATCAGGTCCGTGTACTTCCCGATCACGGCGATTTTCACCTGTCCCTTGGGTCGGAGGATCCGGTCGACCATGCTTCTCCACTTCGACAGGTCGGGCGCGCGACGGCCGAGCAGCCCGAGGCGGTGCATCACGCGCTCGTCGAGGCCCTGTTCGTGGAAGAGGAGCGGAATCTGATAGATGCTCGGCACGTCGCGGCTCTCGATCACCGCGCCGAATTCCACGTTGCAGAACAACGCGATCTTTCGCTTGACTTCCTCCGACAACGCCCGCTCGGTGCGGCAGATCAGGATATCCGGCTGGATTCCGATTTCCATGAGCTCTCGCACCGAATGCTGCGTAGGCTTGGTTTTTACCTCTCCGGCCGCGGCGATGTAGGGCACCAGCGTCAGATGAATGAAAATCGCGTTCTCACGGCCGATCTCGTGGCGGAACTGACGAATTGCTTCGAGAAACGGCAGCGACTCGATGTCGCCGACCGTGCCACCGATCTCGACGATCACGACATCGCTTTCCGGGGCGAGACGCTTCATCGCGCCCTTGATCTCGTCGGTCACGTGCGGAATCACCTGCACGGTCGACCCGAGATATTCCCCGCGGCGCTCCTTCGTTATCACGCTCAGGTAAATGCGGCCGGTGGTGACGTTGTTTGCCTGGGCGAGCGAGCGGTCGATGAACCGCTCGTAGTGGCCGAGATCCAGATCGGTCTCGGCGCCATCGTCCGTGACGAACACCTCGCCGTGCTGGAACGGGGACATCGTGCCGGGATCGACGTTGAGGTACGGATCGAACTTCATGATCGTCACCTGCATTCCGCGCTCGACCAGAAGTCTCCCGAGTGAGGCGGCCGCGATCCCCTTTCCGAGCGACGACACGACGCCGCCCGTGATGAAGATGTAGCGAGTCTGCTGCTTCGAGTTACCCTGCATTCGTCACCATCCCGGACATGAATCCGTCCCAGCGCGCGTTGGCGCGCTCGAGGTCGTCTTCGGTATCGATTCCACTTGCGGGCGCTTCATTCGTGATCGCGACACCCATTGCAAAACCGGCGGCGAGAGGGCGAAGCTGCTCGAGCCGCTCTATCTCCTCCAGCGGGTGCACGGGAAGTGACACCCACTGTTCGAGTGCCTCCCTGGTGTACGCGTACACCCCAATATGCTGCAGTGTGCGCTCCGCCTGCCTGTCCGCGTCGGCGGAGTCTCTCAGGAAAGGGATCGGGGCGCGCGAGAAATACATCGCGCGGCCGTCGTCCGCGACGACGACCTTGACGAGGCTGGGCATGCCGAGGATCCCGGGACTCGCCGGCGAAGCGGCGGTTCCAAGCGGAAACCGGCCGCTCGCGACGACGTCAGCCGCTCCACGCACCGCCCCTGATCCAATGAACGGCTCGTCGCCCTGGACGTTCACGATGATGTCGTACGACCGAAACCGGGACGCGGAGGCTACCTCGGCCACCCTTTCCGTTCCCGACGCATGATCCGCGCTCGTCATGATCCACTCCGCGCCGGCGGCGGCGACGGTGGATGCGACCGTCTCATCGTCCGTTGCGACGACGACTCTGTCAGCGAGCTTCATTTGAGAGATTCTTTGCCAGACCCGGACGATGAGTGGGAGTCCGGAGAGGAGACGGAGAGGCTTGCGCGGGAGGCGCATCGCGCCGATGCGGGCTGGGATGACCACCAGAGTGCTCATCACCCGCTCATTTTCGCGCGACACCATGGAAAAGTCACGCCTTGCAATATACCCAGCGCTCGTGCGCTGAGCAAACGATTCGAGGCAGGCTCAGAACGGCAGCGAAACCCCGAACGTGAACGCCGAGCGGCGGGAGACCGGCGATCGATTCCCCGCGGGATCGATGCTGAAGTCGACACGGAGAAAGCTCACTCCCACTCCGATCCCGAGATTCTGAATCAGCGAGAGCAGCTCGCCCACGCCGGCGCTGCCGGCCGCGTACCTGAGCGCGACGAATGGGCTCCCGGCCGGCCCGAGCACGATTCGCTCGAACGGTACCTTGTACTCGCCCTCGGCGAAGAACAGACGGTCGCCGCCCAGCGCGAGAAGGTCAACGGTAGCGAGTGTCCCTGCTCCGCCGAGATATGCGTAGCGCTGCGGGGGCGCAGGATCACTGCCTATCACGGCGTGCGTTCTGAAGGCGAAGGTATGTGCACCGAACGTCGGGAAGGCCACGGTAGCGTGAATCGTCCCCTGGGTAAACGACGCCTCTTCGATGCTGCATACTCCACCCCCGGAACCGGGCAGACACTCCACCGCCGGCGCGCTCAGCGCGTGCTCCACGATTGCTTCGAGCTTCGCGTCGAGCTCTCCGCGAAAGAAATCCACGCCGCTGCCGCCGATGATCGAAGCGATCTCACCCTTGAAGACCGCCGGGTTGGGGCGCCGCATCTTCAGCCTGTGGCTGCGCCCGTAAAAACTCCACGGTGTTTCGTCCGGGTTGCGCGAGCCCGTCGACCAGTCTTTCTCGAAGTTGCCGCCCAGGAAAGGCGCGAGCGTAAACGACGCGGAAGTAAAGGTCCGGGAAACTCGCAGAGTGACGCGGTCTGCACGGTAATAGTTTCGCGCGTCGCTGCCGACGAACAGTACGGCGGCGGAGTTGAACAGATCGGACCGGATCCAGGCGTCATTGGTGAACGTACCACGCCCGACGAACAGCTTCACTTCGTTCCGATAACCCGGCCGGAGCGATGCCTCCACCGACGGGTCCCAGTTGCCGAGGTGCGACCGGTAGCTGACGAGGGCGTCGAGCGTGAAACGGTCGTCACCGAGTGCGAGCCGCGGCCCCCAGGGAATGGTGAGTCCGTTCACCCTGTCGTACGACGGCGTCCGCAGTCCGATTCCGAGCGGCAGCGTGAGTGGGGGATCGGTGTAGGTGACGTACGAAGTATCAGGCTCTGTCGCCGTCGTGTCCTGCGCGGCCGCCACCTGCGCCAGCAGCGCCACCAGGCATTGAACCACCAGCACCTTCTTCATCGGGCGAGGGTCAGAAAGTTTCGGAGTATCTCTTTCCCGTTTTGGGTGAGGATCGACTCAGGGTGAAATTGAACGCCCCATACCGGGTGGGCGCTATGCCTCACCGCATGAATCTCCGTCGGGTCGTCCACATCCCTCGCGATGACCTGGAGCTCGCCGGGCAGAGATTCGGCTTCGATGACCAGGGAATGGTACCGCATTACCTCCAGCGGGCTCGGGATACCCGCGAAGAGGCCTTCGCCGTCGTGGGCGACACTGGAAGTTTTGCCGTGCATGAGGCGTTTCGCGCGAACGACCTTACCTCCATAGGCCTCGCCGATCGCCTGGTGTCCGAGGCACACCCCGAGAGTGGGTACCTGGCTGCCCCAGCGGCGAATCGCGGCGACGGTGATGCCCGCCTCGGACGGGGTGCATGGCCCCGGTGATATCACCATCCGGGTTACTCCCATCGCTCCGATGTCCTCGACGGAGATCTCGTCGTTGCGGCGGACGACCGGCGCCTCCCCGAGCTCCCCAAGGTATTGCACGAGGTTGTAAGTGAACGAGTCGTAGTTATCGAGAACCAGCAGCATGGCGTAATTCTACGGCCTTCGGCTCAGGAGCGCGGGTGAAACTGTTTGTGAACGCTCCGGAGATACTCCCTGTCAATGTGGGTGTAGATCTGCGTCGTGGAGATGTCGACATGACCGAGCATTTCCTGGACTGCCCGCAGGTCGGCGCCGCCCTCGAGTAGATGGGTGGCGAACGAATGCCGGAGTGTATGGGGTGACACCGGCCTGGTGATGCCCGCCTTGTCGACGTACTTCCGCAGAATCTTCCACGCTCCCATGCGCGACAACGGCTGTCCACGACCGCTGAGAAAAAGGACGCCCTTCCCTCCGCCCTTCTCCAGCGCCGGTCTGAGCTCGCGAAGGTAGGTCGCAATCGCTCCGATCGCGCGGCGACCGATCGGCACGAGGCGCTCCTTCGAACCTTTCCCGAACACGCGGACGAGATGGTCCTGCAGCATCACGTCGCGAACGCCAAGTGATATCCACTCCGA
>DASTTD010000005.1:0-10039 GCA_035760325.1 Gemmatimonadaceae bacterium | reverse complement strand
CCCGGCTCGATCTCCACGAACGCGCCGAAGCTGGTAAGGTTGCGGACTTTTCCGTTGAGACGCGTGCCGATCGGGTACTTCTCCGGCAGCATCATCCACGGATCCTGCTCCGTCTGCTTCATGCCCAGTGAGATCTTTTCCTCGTTCGGATCGACCTTGAGCACGACAGCCTCGATCGCCTCACCGATGGATACGAGCTTCGAAGGATGCCGGACGTTGCGGGTCCAGCTCATCTCGCTGATGTGCACCAGACCCTCAATGCCCGGCTCCAGCTCGATGAACGCGCCGTAGTTGGTGATCGAGACGACCTTGCCCGCCACTCTCGTGCCGACCGGATACTTCTCGGCCACGTCCTTCCACGGATAGCTCTGGAGCTGTTTCAGGCCGAGCGAGATGCGCTCGCGATCCCAGTCGATGTCGAGAACCTTTACCTCGAGCTCCTGGCCGATGTGCACCATCTCGGATGGATGCTGAATGCGGCCGTACGACATGTCGGTGATGTGGAGCAGACCATCGACGCCACCGAGGTCGATGAATGCGCCGAAGTCGGTGATGTTCTTGACGACGCCCTTGCGCACCTGATCCTTCTGGAGCTCCTTCATCAGCTTCTCGCGCTTGCCCGCCCGCTCCTGCTCGAGGATGACGCGGCGTGACACGACGATGTTCCGCCGGCGTTTGTTCAGCTTGATGATCTTGAAGTCGAACGCCTGGCCGAGAAGCTCGTCGACGTTTGGAACACGGCGCAGCGCGATCTGCGACCCGGGAAGGAACGCGTCCACTCCCATCAGGTCGACGACGACGCCGCCCTTGATCTTCTTGTTGAGCGTTCCCTTGACCGGCTCGTCGTTCTCGTAGGCGACGCGGATGCGCTCCCACACGCGCATGAAGTCCGCTTTCTTCTTCGAGAGCACGACGGACCCTTCCTGGTCCTCGAGGTGCTCGAGCAGGACCTCGACTTCGTCGCCCGGCTTGAGGTCCGGGAGATCCTTGAACTCCTCGAGCGGGATCGTCCCCTCGGACTTGAAGCCGATGTCGAGGACGACCATGTTGTCGCGAATATCCAGCACACGGGACTTGACGATCTCGCCCTCTTCGATCGAGGCCATCGTCCCGTTGTACATCTCCATCATCGTCTCGAGCTCGTCCTGCGAGTAATCGTCCTCGTCGTAGAGCTCGGGGCGCAGGTTGGCAAGCGGGCGCAGCTGCGCTTTTTGCAGGTCGCGCTTCTCGCGCGCAGTCAGCGTCGTGCCGGTTGGGGTTTCTGTATCGGTTGCGGAGTCTATCATGTTGCGGGTTAAAGGGTTGGAGGCGCTCGAATCCAGCCTTTTAATGTAGGCGAATCGGCCGGGGCGGTCAACTTTAGGGGGATGGGGCTTTGTCAACGGCCATTAGAAATGTCACCCTGATTAAGCCATTAGAAATGTCACCAACCCGGGACGGGGGTTCGAGCCGGATCGCCTGCCATCGAGAGCTTCAAATTACCAGTGGTGTTCAACAGCTGAGAGCTAATTGCGGGCTGCGGACTAACTGCGGACTGTGGACTAGGTGCTATTGCGAACTGCTGACTAATTGCGGACTGCGGACTAACTGCGGATCGCGGACTAACTGCGGATCGCGGACTAACTGCGGATCGAGGATCGACTAACTGCTGATTGTGGACTACCTCGTTGAGCCTGTCGTGGCGAAGCCGTCTTCGAATCCTGTATCTCTTCCACTTCCTTTTCGGTTACTCATTCTGACGTGCACGGATTAACGGACTAGCGGTGGAAGCGATCCGCATCCAGATGGGTCCGCAGTCCGCAGTTAGTCCGCAACTCGCGATTAGTCAGCAGTCCGAAATGGCACCTGGTCAATAGTCCGCAGTTAGTCCGCAGTCCGCAGTTAGTCCGCAACTCGCAATTAGTCAGCAGTCCGAAATGGCACCCGGTCAATAGTCCGCAGTTAGTCCGCAGTCCGCACATTGCTAGCCGCGTTCAACACTTTCCAAGAGCCCCCATATGAACCAGTCTTTGACTCGAACCGCAGCCTTGCTGTTTTCTTTGGGCGCCGCAGGCGGCTGCAGCGAGTCGACATCCCCTCCCGCCGTGGCAGGCAGCTATACGGCAATCATCTTCATGAGTACCGGCAGCTCGGGTCAAACGAATCACCTTCTGGCGGGCAGCACCTTCAACATCGCGCTGGACGCTGACGGCACTACGAGCGGGCATCTGCACATCGCGGCGTCGGGTGGCGAGCCCGCATTCGACGCCGACATGGCGGGCACCTGGATACAGACCGGGGACGTGATCGACTTCACCCAGCCTGCCGACACATTCGTGCGCGACATGGCCTTCAGGATCGAACGGATCGGCCCCAACGAGTTGTACCTTGTCGGCGGTCACAACTTTGTGGGAGGGCGAGTCGACGTGACGCTGGCTCGCGACAACTGACGCGGTAACGCCGGTTGGCGGTTCGGTTGAACTACTTCAGCGCCCGGGTCAGCAGAAGAATCAGCTCCTCGTCGCTCAGGCCGGCGAGAGCTCCGACGGGAAGCTCCATCGCCACCTCGCTGCCGTCGTCGGTCTGAAACGCGACGGTTACGACGGCAGGCTTCACGCGGCGGTCAGGGAGGCCCCCCGCCCTCACGGATTCGAACGCCGTCCAGCTCGCACCAGTCCGGTCTGTGAATCTACGCATTGCCTCGTCCGAAAAGTCGTAACGCGTCCAGCCGCCCAACCGGCGCGGTCATGACGTCCTCTGCCGGGAAAGACTCACAATCTGTTCCACCTGCTCAGCCTGGGTCAGAGCGGTCGTGTCGATCGTTACGGCGTCGGCGGCAGGGACTGTTTGACGCGCGTCCCGCGCGTCCCGCTCATTGATGCGTGTAGTCTCGTCAGACACGATTTGTTCCGAGGCTGACTCGTGGCCCCGCTGCCTGAGGCGCCGTACCGCCCGTTCCCGCGAGTCGGCGATCAGAAAGATCTTGAGGTCGGCATCCGGAAAGACGATGGTGCCCATGTCGCGACCGTCGACCACGACATTTGTCCGCTCCGCGCTCTGTCTTACGAGGCGGTTGACCCATTCACGCACCGCAGGCATCTGAGCCACGCGCGACACGTTCTGCGTCACTTCATCGCCGCGGATCTCCTCCTCGATTGACCTGCCCTCGAGCACCGGATAAAACGACGTGCGGGCGGCGCGGAGCTCGACCGGGCGCGCCGCCTCCAGCACGAGGTCTTCGGTCCAGCGGCTCGGGTCCTTCTCGCGGCGGAGCGCGGCGGCGGTTGCCGCACGGTACAGCGATCCTGAATCGACGTGGAGATACCCTAGCTTGTCGGCGACCAGCTGTGCCGTGGACGACTTGCCCGATGCCGCGGGACCATCGATGGCGATCACGGACATCCGGGGGCTCACGCAACAACCCGGTTCAGATCGTCCCAGAAGCCGGGATACGAGACCCCGACGACTTGCGGGTCTTTCACCTCCACGCGGTTTCCCCGCACGGCGCCCAGAACGCCGAACGCCATCGCGATGCGGTGGTCACCGCGCGGATCGACGGTCCCGGCCAGAGCTTTCCGTTCACCGCGCACCCGCAGGCCATCGGGCAGCTCCTCGGCTGACGCGCCAACTCTGAGGAGATTCTGAACGACAGTTGCTATCCGGTCGCTCTCCTTGACGCGAAGCTCCGCCGCCCCGGTGATCTCCAGGTCGACCCCCGATCCCGCGGCGAGGCAGGCAAGCAGTGGCAGCTCGTCGATCAATGCTGGAACGTCGGTGGCCCCGATGCTCACTGGCCCAAGCGCGGCCGGGCGCACCCTGAGCGTCCCGATTTCTTCGCCCGCCGAGTCCTTCACGCCTTCCCTGGTAATGTCGCCGCCCATCTTCTCGACGGCGGCCAGGAAGCCGCTTCGCGTCGGGTTGAGGCAGACATCCTCGATCACCACCTCTCCTTCGTCCGCCAGCGTCGCGAGCGCGACGAACACAGCCGCGGAAGATGGGTCCGCCGGGACTTCGAACTGCGTCGACTCGAGCCGTCGTGATGGCCGGAGGCACACCTGATTGCCATCGTGCTCGACGTCGACTCCCATTGCGCGCAGCATCCGCTCCGTGTGATCGCGCGAGAGGAAGCGTTCCGTAACTCTCACCTCTACCCCGGCGACGACTCCCGCGAGAAGAATCGCGCTTTTCACCTGCGCGCTCGAGCCACCGGTGTCCCAGTCGATGCTGCGGAGGTCCACACCGCGGACAGTCATCGGCAACCCATCCCCGCGCTCGAACTCGAACCGCGCGCCCATGTACGTCAACGGCTCGGCGATTCTCTTCATCGGCCGCCGGCTGAGGCTCTGATCGCCTTCGAACCGCGCCGAGAATGGGTGGCCGGCGACCATGCCCGCAACGAGGCGCGCAGTGGTGCCGCTGTTGCCGCAGTCGAGACTGACACGAGGAGGCCGAAGGCCCCTCGTGCCGACACCTCTCACCGAGATCTCGTCTTCAAAAAGGGGAATGTCGACGCCCATCGAGCGCAGGACGCGCGCGGTGGATGCGACATCTTCCGAATCGAGGATCCCGCGAATCACTGATTCACCGGCCGCGAGAGACGCGAGAATGAGCGCGCGGTGGGAGATGGATTTGTCGCCCGGCACCCGCACTGTCCCGTGCACTCTCAACGCAGCCAGCCCTCGAGTGCGGTCGCCGCGTCGGTCTTCTCATCGCGGTATTTGACGATCACGGGAGTCTGGAGGGAAATCCCCTGGCTCTTCCCCCACTCCCGTTCTACGGCGCGCGCGCCGGGTACCACCACCGCGTTTTCAGGAATGACGAGCGAGCGCTCCCCTTCCGATCGGTGCACCGTTTCACGAACCAGATCGAATACCGGAGTGCCTCGGGTCAGCACGACGCCCGCTCCGATCACGGCTCCCTTTCGCACCACAGTGCCTTCGTAGATCCCGCAGTTCCCGCCGACGATGACATCGTCCTCGACGACGACTGGTGACGCGTTCACGGGCTCGAGCACCCCGCCAAGCTGGGCGGCGGCGCTGATGTGCACTCGTTCACCGACCTGGGCGCACGAACCGACCAGCGCGTGTGAATCGATCATCGTCCCCGCTCCGACGTACGCGCCGACATTCACGTACATGGGGGGCATGCAGACAACTCCGCTCGCGACGAACGCGCCCCGACGAATGCTCGAGCCGCCCGGCACGATCCGGATCCCGTCAGCGCCGGTGAGGGATCGCGGCGGATAGGTGTCCTTGTCGAAGAACGGGAATCGAACGCCGGCGCCACCGGTCTGGGTGGACATGTCCGTCATTTGTCCAACCCGAAACCCGAGCAGGATGCCGCGCTTCACCCACGGGACCGCGCGCCATTCTCCGCTGCTCCGATCCCGGACGGCGGCCCGCAGCGACCCCGCTTCGAGCGCATCGAGGACCTCATCGACCACCTGCCGCGCCTCTCGCGGGAGACTGGTTCCGGCTGGAGTAGCGGCAAGCGACTCGACGCGTTTTTCGAGATCGGCACTGGCGGCTGCAATCATGCAGCGAGGGCCCCGCACGATGCGAGCGCTGAACGCACCGTGGCTTCGTACTTCTCCGCCAGCGGAACGAGAGGCAGGCGAACGACGTTGAGCATCTTGCCCATGATCGCGAGCGCCGCCTTCGCGGGAATCGGATTCGACTCGACGAAAGCCGCCGCCGTCCACGCCGCGAGCTGGTGGTGAACCCCCCGTGCCCCGGCGTAATCACCGGCGGCACACAGCTCGGTGAGGGTGGCTACGAGCCGCGGCGCCGCGTTCGATGTCACGGAGATCACACCATCGCCTCCGTCGGCCATCACCTGCAGCGTGAGCGGATCGTCACCGGACAGAACGGAGAACCGCGCCGGACGGTGCCGGATTATCTCACCGATCTGCGAGAGATTCCCCGACGCCTCCTTCACCGCGATGATGTTCGGATGCTCCGCGAGCTCGAGCGTGGTGGCTGCTTCGACGTTGCTGCCGGTGCGTCCGGGAACGTTGTAGACGACGATCGGAATCGCGACCGCATCCGCCACGGCGCGAAAATGCGCCACGATGCCGCGCTGCGGTGGCTTGTTGTACATCGGCGACGCGTGCAGGAGGTGCGTCGCTCCGGCGCTCGCCATCTCGCGCGAGAGCTGGATCGCTTTTTTCGTGTCGTTGGACGCCGCGCCGGCGACGACCGGGACTCTGCCCGCCGTCTGCTCGACCGTGATCTCGACGACGCGGCGGTGCTCCGCGGCGGTCATGGTCGCCGCCTCGCCGGTGGAGCCGCAGGGGACGACGAAGTGTACGCCGCTCGCTATCTGCCAGTCGACGAAAGACCTGAGAGATCGCTCGTCTATCTCACCCGAAGCGGTGAACGGGGTGACGAGCGCGGTTCCGCA
Organism: Gemmatimonadaceae bacterium; assembly: GCA_035760325.1. Taxonomy (GTDB): domain Bacteria; phylum Gemmatimonadota; class Gemmatimonadetes; order Gemmatimonadales; family Gemmatimonadaceae; genus UBA4720. The sequence goes on along the minus strand of DASTTD010000005.1, from coordinate 3,658 downwards.
CCCGGTGAGCCGCTGCGAGTCCATCGTACCTCCACGTGAGACATCGCCCGTAGGCGGGAATGCATCGAACGTGGTAAATGTACTTTGGCCACATCACGGGCGCGCTGACGGTTAGCGCGGGCCGTGAACTTCCGCCTGCGCTTTCCGCGAAGAGCCTGCTTCGGTGCGCAGAACATCCCTCATCGTGAAAACGCCCGACTTTCCCACGAGCCACCCCGCCGCGTGCACCGCGCCCTCGGCAAACACACGCCGGTCCCGCGCTGAATGGGTGAGCGTCAGTTGTTCGTGGAGCCCATCGAAAATCAGCTCGTGCGTTCCGGGGACCTCGCCGGTTCTGACACTGGTAATCGGCACCGCGCGTCCAAGCCCGTCGCCAGCCTCACCGGCGATCGCGATGGCGGTACCGGACGGTGCGTCCTTCTTCCGGGTGTGATGAGTCTCCACGATGTGCGCGTCGAATCCCCCGCTCGCCCTTATCAGGGCTCCCGCCAGACGCGCGAGCTCGAGAAAAACGTTCACGCCGAGTGAGAAGTTCGGGGACCAGAGAAGTGAGGTGCCCGTCTGGCCGGCGAGACGAGTCAGCTCCGGCAGCGCGTCGTACCATCCGGTAGTCCCCACCACCACGGGGATTTTCGCTTGCAGGCACGCCGTGATGTTCGCCGCGGCGGCGCCCGGCTCCGTGAACTCGACCGCCACGTCGGGCTTGCCCAGACTCGAGGAGCTGATACCCTTGCCGCCGTCGCTGTCACGCTCGCCGATGATGGCAGTCACCTCCCACCCTTTCTCTCGCGCGACGGCGGCAACCGCCGTTCCCATCTTCCCGTCACCGATGATGGCCATGCGCCGCGCCGTCACTTCTCTCCTCCGCCAAAGAACTGGTCGTGCAACCTCTCCAGCGCCGTATTGAGCTGATCCTGGTCGACGATGATGGTCAGGTTTATTCCGGTCGCGCTCAGCGACATCATGTGAATCTTGATTCCATCGAGGGCAGCGACCGCCCTGCCCATTGCCGCACTGTCGTCGCTGATAGCCGCGCCGACGACGGCTACGATCGCCCGCTCGCGCTCCACCGAAACATCACCGAGTGATGCCAGCTCCACGATCAGCGATTCGAGCCCCGATGGATCGTCGACGGTGACGGAAACCGAAACCTCGGAGGTCGCGACGACGTCAACCGAAACCCCGTTCCGCTCGAAGATGTCGAACACGCGTCGGAGAAAGCCGCGCGCGAACAGCATCTTTGCCGCCGCGACCTTTACCACCGTCACTCCGCTCTTCCCCGCGATCGCGCTGACAGCCCTTCGCGGAGCATCGAAGGTGATGCGGGTTCCCTTGCCGCCCGGGTTCCGGGAATTGTAGATGAACACGGGAATGCCGAGTCGCACGGCCGGAGCGATGGTGTTCGGATGGAGAACCTTGGCGCCGAACGATGCCAGCTCCGAGGCCTCGTCGAACCGGATCTGCTCGATGAGCCGTGAGCCTTTGACCACTTTCGGATCGGAAGTGAGCATGCCTTCGACATCAGTCCAGATCTCGATCGAATCAGCGTGGAGCGCCGCGCCCAGCAGCGAGGCGCTGTAATCGGAGCCGCCGCGGCCAAGCGTAGTGGTGACGCCCTTCGAGGTGCGGCCGATGAAGCCCCCCATGATGGGAACCTTGCCTTGCTCGAGCAGCGGCATCACGAGCTCGCGAGCAGCCTCGGCGATTCCATCGACCTGCGGCTCCGCCGCCATGAAGTTGTCGTCGGTGACGAATACCTCTCTCGCATCCACGTGCTCGACCGGCAAACCCCGCAGCGTGAAGAACGCGGCGACGAGGTGTGAGGACAGCTGCTCGCCGATGGCCGCGATCGCGTCAAAGCTGCGCGGAGTGGCGTGGCCGAGAACGGACAGGGCTTCGGCCAGGCTGGCCAGCTCGTCGAAGCTCGCGCTCATTTCTGCCTGTACGTCGGAAGCCTCGGCGGACTTCCCCAGAAGCTTCTCGCACTGCTCGAAGTGCCGGTCGCGCAGGCCTTCCACGCCGCGCAGCGCTCCGATAAGGTGGCCTTTCGCCGATTGCTCCCCGATCGCCAGCAGTGAATTCGTGGCCCCGCTCAGCGCGGAAACGACTACGGCGGGTCGTCGATCCAGACGCCCCTTGACGATATCGGCGGCCCGCCCGATCGCTTCCGCATCTCCGACTGAAGTGCCGCCGAACTTGACGACTATCACACGCTGTCGAAAGCGCCCGTCGATGCGAGCAGCTCCGCGTTGAGGACGGATCCGCCCGCCGCACCCCGAATCGTGTTGTGACCGAGGGCGACCATCCGCAAATCGAGAATCGCATCGCGCCGCACGCGTCCGACGGTGACGGTCATTCCATTCCCGGCGTTGACGTCGCGTCTTGCCTGCGGCCGGTCCGGCGCATCGGTCACGAGGAGCGGTCGCAACGGCCGGCTCGGAAGCCCGGCGGTAGACGCCAGACCCTCCCAGCTCCGCAGCGTCTCGACTGCTTCCTCCGGCGTCGGTTGCGTGTCGAAGCCAATCGTCATGCAGATCGTGTGACCGTGCTCCACCGCCACGCGGTTAGTGTGCGCGCTCACCTTGAACGTCGCCTGTGACACTTCCTCGTCCGCATAAGTGCCGAGGAGCTTCAGCATCTCGCGCTCGAGCTTCGGCTCTTCGTCGGAGATGAACGGAATGACGTTCCCGAGGATGTCGAGCGATGCGACGCCGGGATATCCGGCGCCCGATACAGCCTGCATCGTGGAGAGAAAAAGCTGGCGAATCCGAAAGCGCTGGTGGAGAGGAGCGAGCGCGAGCGCGGCGACGGTCGCCGAGCAGTTGGCGTTGGTCACGATCGCTCCATCCCAGCCGCGGTTCCGCCGCTGGCAGTCGATGAGGGCGAGGTGATCACCGTTCACTTCCGGAATCACCAGCGGGACGTCGGGCTCCATGCGGAAATTCTTCGCGTTGCTGAGGACGAATTTTCCGGCGCGGGCGAAAGCCGCCTCTACTTCGCCGGCTACCGCCGCATCGAGAGCTGAAAAGACTATCGGCGCCGTGACCACACCCGGATCACAGGCGATCACACGCCGCGACGCGATCGCCGCCGCGGGCGGCTCGCCTTCCAGCCATCGCGTGACCTCACCGTATTTCTTTCCCGCGGATCGCTCCGATGCAGCCAGCTCGCGCAGCTCGAACCACGGATGGTTCTCAAGCAGCCGCACGAAGGTCTGACCGACGGCGCCGGTGGCGCCAAGAACCGCTACCGGCCATTTGCCTGTCCGTCCGCGCGGAAGCTTCGTCATCGGGCGAGAAGGGTTTTGGCGAGACGCGCGTAGGAGTCTACGCTGGAGCGCAGCTCGTCGACTTCGACGTACTCATCGGGGGTATGGGCAACGTGGATCGAGCCCGGTCCGAACAGGAACGGCTCGCCCCAGCTGCTCAACAGCGGAATGTCCGAAGTGTATGCGACGGGGCCGGTCTCGAAGCCGGCGACCGTCGGAAACTTGCGGGCGGGAATGTGCGAGCCGAACTCGACGTCGGCTTTTCCCTTCGCCCAGTCGAGAATCATCTTGCGCACCGGCTCCACATCGCCGACGAGCCGGAACATCAGCTCGGCTTCGGCATGCGCGGGGATCACATTCGCCTCCGTCCCGCCGCGGATCGTTCCGATG
>DASTTD010000004.1:0-2652 GCA_035760325.1 Gemmatimonadaceae bacterium | reverse complement strand
CGTGCCGGTACAACACTGCCTGCTCGGACTCAGGGGAGCAACGCTTCAGGATTTACGCGTCGCGCACAGTCATCCCGTCGCCCTCGCCGGCTGCGCGAAGTTCTTCGAGGCGCATCAGTGGATCAAGCCCGGGAAGTCCTTTGATACCGCGGGCGCCGCGCGTGAGATCGCCGAGCGTGGAGATCCCTCTCATGCCGCGATTGCCAGCCGCGCCGCTGCTGAGCGCTACGGGCTCGTGATCCTGGAGGAAGGCGTACAGGACCTGCGCGAGAATCACACCAGATTCGTCGCGGTCGTCTCCGACAGCTCGCGTCTCTGGCGCCAGCACCACGCGATTCGCGGCGCGATCTCCGTTGACCAGAACGATCCGCGACAGATCGCGGAGGCGACGAAGGAGCTCCTCGGCGAGATCATCGCGCGAAACTCGCTCGAGACCGACGAGGTCGTCAGTGTGCTGTTCACCCTCACAGCTGATCTGACCGCCGCGTTTCCCGCGCTCGCGGCGCGCGAGATGGGCTGGATCGATGTCCCTCTGCTGTGCGCGGCGGAGATTCCCGTCCCCGGGTCCCTGGCGCTGTGCCTACGGACGCTCGTCCACGTCGAGCTGAGAGCTCCGCGGCGACTCGACACTCACGTTTACCTGAGGAAAGCTGTCGTATTGAGGCCGGACGTGGCGATGAAACTCGGGATGCGTAACTAAGAGGCTGCTTGAGCCAGCCCCGCGTCGATTGCCGCGTGATTCACGTGACGGATCAATCCTTTATGGAAAGCCGGCCCTCGTCGAAGTGCGGACTCTTGTAAAAGTCGGCCGCCGACACCTCGCGCGAGTTCGGCAGGCCGTACACTGCCAGTGTTTCGTCCTCGTCGGCGCGGGTGACGGCACGCGCACGCAAACGAGGAGCGCGCGCGAGCTGGCCACTGGCGAGCCCGTCGATGACTACGGCCTGGCGATCGTCCAGACGCCGAACGACTCCGATCGGCACCAGGACACAGCCCAGCTCAGTCGGCCGCAGGTCGTGCACGGCGTCACGGATGAGAGACACGGTTATGTACCGGATCTTCGTCGACGCATGCTCCACCATTAACCGTTTGACCGCGCCTACCAGCCGGCCGTCGCTGGCGAAAACGGGCCAATCGCGGATATCGACGCGATCGCGCCCCAGTCGAAATCGGCTGAGCTCACGCGCCGGTACGATGTACGATGCGCGGTCCCCCGGCGGCCACGCGCCGGAATGATTGAGGTCATTCAGCATCTCGTTCCTCCGATGCAGGGAAATCGGGGCGGACGGAGGGCGCCCCTCTCTACCAACCTTTTACATCTAATAGAAAAGACCCCTCAAGACTAGCTCCGGACCAGGCACCTGTTCTACTGTTTGTAGTTCCGTCAGCAAGCCGATACGTTGAAACAGAATGCCGATCAACTCGGGAAAACCGTCGCAGCGCAAAAAACGCCGGGAGGAGGTCCGCCTCGACGAGGAGTGCCCCCTCGCCGGCGTGCTCGCCCAGCACCTTCGCGCGTCCAAGCGCGAGCTGACGACGAAGTGGCTGGAGCGAATTACTGACCGCGTCTCACTCGACCCCAATCGCGTCTTCCCCACCGATGAGCTCCTCGACCACGTGCCCCTCCTCATCGACGGTGTCGCCGACTACGTCGATAACCCCGCCGCCGAAGTAGGCGTCGACATGCCGGTCGTCGCCAAGGCGATGGAGCTCGGCGCGCTCCGTCACAAGCAGGGCTTCGATGCCTACGAGATCCTGAAGGAGTACGAGTTCCTCGGCGGCATCCTGTTCACCTTCTTTTCCCGCACGGTGGAGGACATCGCCGAGCCCTGTGAGAAGCGTGAGCTGATGGCGTGCGGGTCACGGTTGTATCGCGCGATAACGATCATCCAGCAGGCGACCATGTCGCACTTTTTGCTGCTCGCGGACAAGCAGGTGGCGGAGCGCGAGGAAAGACTGCGCGGCGTAAATCGAGTGATCTCCCACGAGATCAAGAACCGCATTGGGGCGGTGCTCGGCGCGAGCACCATTCTCAACGATGTCGATGATCTCGAACCGGGGAAACGCGCGGAGCTGCTCGACGTCATCTCGAGAAACGCGCGCGAGATGCGGAACACGGTGGACAACGTCGTCGTACTCGCGCGAACGGAGAACGAGGATTCACGCCAGCACCGGAACGTGAGGCTTCCTGAGGCGGTAAAGGAAGCGGTGCGTCAGGTGCGGGAAGCGGCTCAGGCCGCGAACATCGAGGTGAAGGTCCGGTCCGACATTCCGGACATCGAGGTAAGCGCGGCGGTGATCGAGCTCTGCGTCAAGAACTATCTGTCGAACGCAATCAAGTACTGCGATCCCGACCAGCACGAGTCCGTGGTGGAGATCAGCGGAGCCGTCGAAGAGGAGGAGCCGGGAGAGCGCGAGATCATCGTCCGTGTTTGCGACAATGGCCTTGGCGTCCCGTCGGACAAGCGCGAGCACTTGTTCGAGCGTTTCTTCCGCGCGCACGAGGGGATGCCCGAGGTCGAAGGCACGGGGCTCGGCTTGAGCATCGTGCGCGAGACGGTGGAGTCCCAGGGCGGGCGGGCGTGGGCGGAGCATCCGGCGAAGGGAACTGTGTTCGCGATCGCGCTGCCGCTGAGGAGGGGGCCGGACGCG
>DASTTD010000003.1:0-2839 GCA_035760325.1 Gemmatimonadaceae bacterium | reverse complement strand
CGCAAACTGGCCGGGAGGCGCGGTGGGGGGGAAGAAGTCGCCGGCGAAGAAGAACCCTCCGACGAAGCCCTGACCCTCGGGGGTGCTCGGCGGGGTCAGCTGGTTGACCCGACCTGTGAACAGGATGATGATCCGCTGATTCGCGTCGACGTCGGTCGGCGTGCCGAAGTACTCGACGTCGGTGGGATAAGTCAGGTTGTCGAACTCGGCATTGATGGCATCGAAATCGGCCTGGGTGAATCCGAGACTGAACGGGTCTCCGTCGAGAGTATCGACCGCGAGCACGGCCCGCTGGCCAACCGATGCCACGACGGCCTGCGTCTGGAAAAAATCCTGGCAAAGATTGTCGCCCTTCCCGTCAGGAACCTTCAGATCGATGACCTCGCCCACCACGGGGACGGCCGCAACGCCGGTGCTCCGACTGAAAGACAGCCCCGAGCCCTGCATCGCTGGCCGGCGGCCGCGCAGGTCCAGTGCTTTCCGCTCGAAAGCCCGGATGCGCTTTTCCAGGAGCCGCTGTGGCGCCTGCGCGCGTGCCGCCGCGTCCATGCGCTCTGCTGCCTGCGGCGATACCGCGAGGCTCGGTGCCGCGCTCAGAGTGGCGCCCGTTCCCAGATTCCCGCGCACGACGTAGGTCGCGACGTTCTCGGTTGCGCTCTGACCGGTGTTCCCGACCACGATGAGGAAATCGCGCGCATCAGACACCGATCCGAGATCGATGCCGTTCGCGATGTCAGAGGGCCTGAGAACCCGAACCTGCCCTGGCTCCAGGTCGGTGATGTCGTGTGGGCTCTGAACAGGGTCGATGGGCTTGTCCCCGCCACCACAAGCGACGACCACAACCATCACGAGCGGGAGAAAACGGTTCATCGAGGAAGCTCCTGGATCGGTGGGCGCAAAAACCCTGAGTTAATACACTCAGGGGAAGAAACGGGCCCGAAAGGTCAAAATAATGCGGCCGCGACCCCCAATCTAAGGACGCTTTCCGACCCGCCCCCGCAATCCCGAATTCACCCCTGATCATTTGCTTGCAAGGCGAGGGCGGGGGTCATAAAATCGTTCATGACATCGGAGGCGGCACCGGGGGGGAAGTTTCGCTCGCGCGAGCAGCAAGCCGCCGTCGGTCTGCTCCGCACCGCTGATGCGGTAAGACGCCATTTCACCCACGTCATCGAGCCCCACGGAATCACGCTCCAGCAGTACAACGTGCTGCGCATTTTACGCGGCGCCGGACCGGAGGGGCTCCCGACCCTGACAGTCGGCGAGCGAATGATCGAGCACACCCCAGGCGTGACGCGCCTCGTGGACCGGCTGGAGAAGAAGAACCTCGTCGTCCGCGTTCCGTGTCCCAGGGACCGCCGCCGGGTCTTCTGCCAGATCACCCCGGAGGGGATGACGCTTCTCGCCGAGCTCGACGAGCAGATCAATCGCGCCGACGCGGAGGCCGTCGCCGCGCTGGGCCCCTCGGATCTCGACTCGCTGATAGAGATCCTGGACCGTGTTCGGGCCGCCCATCCGCAAGCGTAGGCCGCGGAGCTACCGAATCGTTCCTATTCTTCGCCCTGCTTCCTCGACAGCCGTGAACAGCTGATCGAATGATTCGGTAACGAACAGCACATCCTGAAACCTGTCGATCTCGAAATGCTGGCTGAAAACGGCATCGAGCGAAAAGGGCCGGCGATCGCAGTTGGGGCCGAGCGCGTTGGCGGCGTCGCCATGCGAAGAGATGAGGCCGCTGCCGTACACCTTGATCTCGCCGTCCTCGCGGATCAGGCCGAACTCCACCGTGAACCAGAACAGCCGCGCCATGCGCGTAGTGTCTTCCTCGTTCTCGGCGGCCGCCGCAACCTGGCCGTAATGCTGGAGAAAATCCGCGAACACCGGATCGGCATGGAGCGGCACGTGGCCGAACACATCGTGAAAGATGTCCGGCTCCGGCAGGTAATCGAGCTGCTCCCGCTTACGGATGGTGACGGTGGTGGGAAACTTTCTGAGCGAAAGGCACTGAAAGAAGGTCTTCGCCGGGATGTACCCGGAGACAGGAACCGCCTCCCAGCCAGTGGGCGGAGCGAGGCGGCGGTTCACTTCGGCCAGATCCGGAACCGTCTCCCGCTTCAACCCGATGGTGTCGGCGCCCCTGAGGAAGATTCTGCTGCCGTTCTTCCGCAGCTGCTCCATTCTGCGCTCGTATAGCAGGCCCCAGACGTCGTGGTCGTCCGCGGTGTAGGACTTCCAGTCCTGCTCGATGAAAACCGACGTGTCTTCCACGAGGTCGTAAAGCGCGGCGGTCGACTGCTGCATTGTCATCTCCGGGATGCGGGACGCATCCGGAAAGCTAACCGGGCGCTCAGGACGCTGAAAGCTTGCTCAGGACGGTGCGCTTGCGCAGTGGAAGCATCAGCGTGAAGACCGACCCAACGCCGATGGTGCTCGACACGCTGATGTCTCCGCCCATCGCACGCGCGAGATCACGACTGATCGCCAGGCCGAGTCCGGTGCCTCCGGGAGGAACCCCACCCGGTTCGCGGAGCTGGACGAACGGCTCGAAGATTCGCTCGAGCTGGTCCTCCGGGATGCCCGCACCGGTGTCATAGATCCGCACGACGAGGCTCTCCTGCACCACTTCCCATTCCAGACCGACACTCCCGCCCTGACTGGTGAACTTCGTCGCGTTCGCAAGGATGTTGAGAAGGATCTGCTGCACTTTCTCCCGGTCCGCGAACACGGTGACCGCGGGGTCGCCATCGCGGTGCGAGTAGGAGATCGCTTTCTTCGCGAATTGCGGCGCGACCAGCGCTTCGGCCGCGCGGAGGGTTTCCTCGACGGGAATCTCGGCCAT
>DASTTD010000002.1:0-2754 GCA_035760325.1 Gemmatimonadaceae bacterium | reverse complement strand
CCGCGAGCGACTCGCCGCCCGCGCGCAGACTGTCGAGGACACGGACCCGCCAGCCACCGGCGAGGAGCTGTCGCACGAGGACTGAGCCGATGTACCCAGCCCCGCCCGTAACGAGCACCGTCGGACTGCGTTCACTTACTGGCATTCTCTATCGGATACAAGGAAGATGTAGCGCTCGCTTATCATCGCGAGCGGGGTGAAAATCCGGGATTCTTGCTCGGGAGCAGGCAAGACGCCGCTGAAATTCTGCCGCGTTTTGCGCTCAAGAAGCGTCTCGCGCGGCGAGGTGGTCCGGCAGGCTACTGCCCGCGCTCAACGAAGTGAAAAAAGATCGCCGCGCGGGTCGCGGGACGCAATAGAGAGGCCCGGGAATCACGCTCTGTGAGGGCACTTCCGTGCATGCGGGCAAACGGGTTACTTGGTATCCGCCTTGAGCACAATTCCTAACCTGACCGCCGGGGAGAATATCCCCGTTGAAGTGCCGCCGCTTGAGAGGCGGAGGACGATCGAGCGCGTCGGGGCGAGCGTCGCGCTGAGCGCCGCGAGGTCGATAGCGTCATTCTTCGTAGCGGCCTTGCTGGCGCGCGGTTTGGGCCCACAGGGATACGGCGAGCTCACGTTTCTGCTCACCAGCTTCGCCTCCGTTGCGCTCCTGCTCGATTCCGGCAGCTCTACGGGTTTCTTCACGCTCTTGTCCATGCGTCCGCGCGGAAGGCATTTCTTCATCGCCTACGCTGTTTGGACAATTGGCGTCCAAATGGTTGGAACGCTCCTGTTCCTTGCGTTTGTCCCGGCGTCGCTGCTCTCGAAAGCGTGGCAGGGTGAACCGCGTCCGATCGTGATCCTCGCATTCACGGCGGCGTTTCTCACCAGTCAGGGCTGGACGTCGGTCCTGCAGCTCGGCGAAGCGCAGCGGCGGACGTTTACCGTGCAGCTCGCGAGCGCTGGGCAGACATTCGCACACCTCATACTGGTCGTGTTCGCCTCAATTACGGGGTGGCTAAGCGTCGCTTCCGTTCTCGTCCTGCTGGTCCTCGAATACACCGCGCTGGTTACGATGATCGCGCCGCCTCTGGTGAGGAGGTCGATACAGAGTGGACCGGCTGACGAATCCTGGCGTGAAGTCATACGCGAGTTCGTCGAGTACTGCCGGCCGGTGGCAGTCTACGGCTACGTAGGCTTCGCTTATGGCTTTGCCGATCGATGGCTGCTCCAGCATTACGGCGGCGCAGTCCAACAGGGATTGTTCGGATTCGCGCAGCAGTTGGGCGCGATCAGCATTCTCGCGACGGCGGCAATGGTGAACGTTTTTTGGAAGGAGATCGCCGAAGCTAACGCGCTGGAAAATCTCACGCGACTACGCGAGTTGTACATGCGCTCGCGGCGGATGCTGTTCTTTACAGCGGCATGGACGAGTTGTTTGCTCCTCCCCTGGAGTACCCGCCTGCTCATTGGGGCTGCCGGTTCACAGTTCGCCGCGGGTGCCCCTGTCCTGATGCTGATGCTCCTGTACCCGCTTCATCAGACACTGGGACAGATTCAGGGAACGTTCCTCGTCGCGACCGGGCAGACGCGCCTCTATGCCGCTCTCGGCCTGATATCGATGGGCGCAAGCATCGTGGTGACGTACTTTCTGCTGGCCACGCCGACGGCTCCGCTGCCAGGTCTCGGCCTCGGAGCGGTTGGCCTCGCCGCGAAACTGGTGGGTCTCCAGTTGCTTCAGGTGATCATTGGAGCCGTGCTAATTTCCCGAAAGTACAATTGGCCCACCGATCTGGGTTATCAATTCGGGCTGCTGGCTGGGCTGCTCGTCCTCTCCTTCACGATTCGACTGCTGATCCAGGTGGCAGTCCCCGCTTTGCACAGCGTAGCACAGGTCCTGGCCGCTGCCATCGCATACGCAGCTGTTACGGGATTGGCGTTGTGGAGATATCCGACGCTGGCCGGATTCAGTCGGGAGCTCCTGGGCGAAACCATTCAACGCCTGACGAATCGCCTGCGAAGACCGATCTGAGTCGGCAGGGCCCACCGCTGGTAACATTAGGTGTGTGTTCTTATGTTTGAGCCACTGCTCCGCGGCAACCGCCCCACCCCATAATTTCCGACGAATTCTGTGACCGAGCCACACAAATACCAGGACTATGTCATCAAAGACGGTCGCTTTGTGGGCCGGTTTGAGGAGATGTACAAGCGCTTCGACGATCCGTGGCATCAGAGCGAGCAGCGTGTAACCCAGGAATCCTATTCTCGCTGGGCCACGATACTCCACGTTCGACGCTTTGGGATTACCTCGCTGGTGGAGTGCGGAGCGGGACTCGGGAATTTCACACACCTCATCGCCGCGGAGACCGGCGCTCGCGTCACCGGCATCGACATTTCGGAAACTGCCGTGCGGAAGGCGCGACAACGTTACCCGCGGCAGCGTTTCGAGGTTGACACCGTCGCCAATCTGTCGCGCTACCGCGACCATGAGGCCGTGCTATTCGCCGAGATCACGTGGTACCTGCTCGATCAGTTCGATTCTGTTCTTCGGACCCTGCTGACCGAATTCGCGGGCAAGTATTTCCTGCACAATCTCGTGTTTTATAAGCGTGGTCAGCTGTACGGACGAGAGTACTTCACCACGCTGGATGAATTCATCGCGCGCGTGCCGTTCGAGCTGGTCGCCAGGATGGAGGGAACCACCAGGGACATGGACACGATCGAAACAAGCACGCTCTTCCGGATACCTTAGTGGCCGCCGCGACGCCAACA
>DASTTD010000001.1:0-2387 GCA_035760325.1 Gemmatimonadaceae bacterium | reverse complement strand
GCCGGAGCGCAAGCAAAATCTTCCGCGCCCGGCTTCGCACTGGTGATCCACGGTGGTGCCGGGACTCTCACCCGCGAGAGCATGACGCCGGTTGTCGAGAAAGCGTACCGCGACACACTCACGATCGCGCTGCGCCGTGGCTACGACATTCTGGCGCGCGGTGGCAGCAGTCTCGACGCTGTCGAGGCGGTCATCAGGATCATGGAGGATTCGCCGTTGTTCAACGCCGGCAAGGGTGCCGTGTTCACGTCGGCCGGCACCAATGAGCTCGACGCCTCGATCATGGATGGCCGCACGCTCGCGGCTGGGTCCGTCGCCGCCGTTCAGCGGGTGCGAAATCCGATCTCACTCGCCCGGCTGGTGATGGAGAAATCGCCCCACGTCATGATGGTCGGCCCCGGCGCCGAGGAGTTCGCGCGGCTTCAGGGCGTGGAGCCGGTGGCGCCACACTACTTCTGGACGGAGCGGCGCTGGAGGGCCTACGAAAATGCGAGGCGTGCCGCCGACACCGCGAGGAGATCGGGAGTCGCCGACGAGGATCGTAAGTTCGGCACCGTCGGAGCCGTCGCGCTCGACAAGGCAGGGAATCTTGCCGCGGGAACATCGACCGGCGGCACGAGCATGAAGCGCTTTGGCCGGGTGGGAGATGCTCCCATTATCGGCGCCGGCACGTACGCCAACAATGCGAGCTGCGCCGTGTCGGGGACGGGCGATGGCGAGTTCTTCATCCGCAACAACGTCGCGGCCGACGTCTGCGCCCGGGTTCGGTACACCGGAGTGTCGATCGAGCGCGCCGCCGATGACGTAGTGATGAAGGTGCTGGTGAGTCAGCGCGGAGGCGGGGGAGTGATCGCGATGGATCCGAAGGGAAATATCGCCACGCCGTTCAATACATCGGGGATGTATCGCGGATGGGTTACGGCCGACGGGAAGATCGTGGTGAAGATATTTCGTGAATAACTAACGGCGAACTGCTATGCTGCCGGTTTTGGGCGGGCAGCGCGCAGCCTGGCCGTTCGTAGTTCGCCCTTCTGTATTCTGGTCTATCCATCAACCTTCCGGAGCTAGCATGTCGATTTCCCGCCGCCGATTTCTCGAATCCGGAGCGGCGGCCGCCGCCGGACTCGCTTTCACTACGCCGTCAAGCGCCAATGCGCTCAGCCGCGCCACTGCTCAATCGGGCGTGGCCGCTACGCGACCGGTGGTCATCGCGTCCGGCAACGGCCTCCGCGGCGTCCAGCGCGCCTACGACATGATCGTTCGCGACCGAGCCGATACGCTCGACGCGATCATCGCGGGCGTGAACATCCAGGAGCTCGACCCCGAGGACCAATCGGTCGGACTGGGAGGACTTCCCAACGCAGATGGCGTCGTACAGCTCGACGCGTCCTGCATGCACGGCCCGACGAAACGCGCCGGTGCGGTCGCCAGCCTGGAAGGGATCGCCACACCGTCGCTCGTTGCGAAGGCGGTGATGGACCACACCGACCACGTGATGCTCGTCGGTCCCGGAGCGAAACGTTTCGCGCTCGACATGGGATTCAAGGAGCAGAATCTTCTCACCGAGCAAAGCAGGCGCGACTGGCTGCGCTGGAAAGCCTGCCTCAATCCGAGTGACAACTGGCTGGACGACACGGGCGCGCCGCGCGGCACATCGCCGACAGCGAGCGAAGCGGCCCGGCTGGGGGTGAAATTCACGACGGGCACCATCAACATGAACGCCGTGAATTCCACAGGAGATCTGTCGTCGGTCACCACCACCAGCGGACTCTCGTGGAAGATTCCGGGCAGAGTGGGTGATTCTCCGATCATCGGAGCCGGTCAGTATTGCGATAACGCCGTGGGTGCGGCGGGATCGACCGGACGAGGAGAAGCCGCGATCAAGACCTGCGGCTCCTTTCTGATAGTCGAGCTGATGCGACAGGGACTTTCGCCCGAGCAGGCGTGTCTCAAGACCATCGAGCGGGTGATCGCGACGACGGAGCGGAGGCTGCTCGATGCGCGCGGCCGGCCGCTCTTCGACCTGCAGTTCTACGCTATTGCAAAGGACGGGCGATTCGGCGCGGCCTCGGCATACGAAGGTGATCGGTACGCCGTGGCCGATGCTCAGGGAGCCAGGCTCGTTCCCATGGCGTTCATGTTTCGGCGGAGCGAGCGGCCGGTAATGCCGTCGGTGTGCCCGATCAAAAGATGAACGGCTATGCCGTCCGCTGCCGGCTGAACGCTGCCCGCCCACCGCTGCTGACGGCAATGACCTTCCGGGTGGGAGTCAGTCGTTAGGTCGGCAGCTCGCCTTTGCCTGATGTCCTGTCGAGCGTAAAGCTTCCCACCAGCTGTGTAATGCGGTTGGAGGTATCCTGAAGCGCGCTCGCGTCCTGGGCGATCTC